>NZ_JFJV02000055.1:21748-22872 GCF_000611145.1 Cupriavidus sp. SK-3
GCGCTCCAGCCGTGGCTCGATGCGAAGGAGACGAGGCGCACGGCCGCGGTGGCGGCGGCGCGGAACCGCTTCGACAGGCTCGTCAATGTCGCCACCCTGTACAAGGCGCTGGGGGGGCCGCCGGTGGAGGCGGATGGGTGAGGGTTGCGCAGATCCCGCGCGCAAGGAAAGTCATTGCGACGGTGGTCGAGCCATTTCGGAAGTTCGGCAAATTGGAAACCCGACGTTCTTCGGGCGCGCCTCCCTTGAAGCACAGCGACGAGCCGGCCCCAAGGAGTGCGGAGATAAAGCCGGACAATCTTGCGCCGAATATACGAAGGCTGTTTCATAATTCGCCGGCAGCCACTGCGAGCTTGGTGTTGTGCACCACCGCCAACGCCTGTACGACGTCGCCGAGCCTGGTCCAGTGATCAGGAAACAAGCCACTGCGGACCTTCCACGCCTTCAGCCGCGCGAAGCCATGTTCAATTCGCACGCGGATCTTTGATAGCGCAGCGTTATGGGCTTTAGCGGGCGCGTGGGCGAACCTCCAAGCCCGTTCGCCGCGTTTGATCGGACGCAGTAGGCGCTTCTCTTCACCAATGCCATCAGCATAGGCTTTATCAGAGCGTTGCCGCACTACTTCCCGTCAAGGCTTGCACGACCCGTAGACTCAGATTGCTTCGCCATTTCGCCAGTGTGATGCAAATCGCCGTTCTCGCGCCAAGTTCGCGAGGGCGCCCACGGCCCCCGGCATTCCAACCAGGCCCTATTGCCGTGGCCAGTCGATCTATCGTTGCCGCGCGGCAGCCCGCGAGGTGTTGCAGAGAAATTCCTTGCGCTAGCCCGCGCTTCGAATACGATGTGGTCCTGACTCTCAAACGGCACTCTTTTCTGGCATGACACAAGGCAAGGCAGACCACGCGGCGCACGAATGGTTCGATTCCATCGAGCAGCGCGTTGTCGTGCTCGCGAAGCCCGTTGGCCACTTGCTGGCGTGCTGTCTCGCGCTGACCCTGCAGTGCAAGAATCTGCGCAACACGATCCACTATGTCGTGCGCAATGTCCTTACCGCCTACGCATGGGATGTCAGTAGCGAATGCTGGCGGCGGAAGAGCGAACTTCACGCCGCGCAACAGGCGGCG
>NZ_JFJV02000056.1:0-33844 GCF_000611145.1 Cupriavidus sp. SK-3
ACCCCCTTCATCAAAAAATCCCGACTAACCCCACCCCCCAACTCATGAATCCTGCGCAAAAAATCACTAAGCCACCCATGAATCCCCACAGAAAAAATATCCTCAATCCGCGTGAACTTAAGCTCGGCATGCAGCTTCCCCGCACGCCGCTCGGTCTCCCCTGACTGTCCGTTACGCACCTGCGCCAGCAACGAAACCACCTCCCGCAAGCTAGCCGCCAGCGACCGCGGCATATCCGGATGCACGATCAGCAGCTCCGCCACGCGTTCCGGCGTAACCACCGATCGATAAACCTTGCGATACATCTCCAGCCCCGACACCGAACGCAATACGGCAGCCCACTGATAGAAGTCGTCCTGCTGCTGCCCCAGGTCGGTAGCCTGGAACTTGACGTCGAGAATGCGGGCTGTGTTATCCGCCCGTTCCAGGAACGTCCCCAGGCGCATGAAGCAATAGGCTTCGTCCTTGAGCATGGTCCCGGCTTCCACGCCGCGCGTAAGGTGAGAGCGGAATTTCACCCACTCGAAGAACTGCGCCGGGTCGTGCCGCAGGATCCCGTCGGCAACCATCTGCTGCACATCGAGCCAGGTGGTGTTGATGGTCTCCCAAAGCGGCGTCGTAAGCGCGCCGCGCACCGCACGGGCGTTTTCGCGGGCGGCGCGCAGGCACGACATGATCGACGCGGGATGGCTCAGGTCCCGCACCATGAAGTCGATCACCTCCCCGTGCGCCACCGCGCCGTGATGCGCGGCAAATACCGGCGTGAGTTCGGTCACGTCGAGCATCGCCAGCCAGCCTTGCCGGGCCACGTCGGGCGACTGCGGCAGCATGGAGGCCTGGTAGTTGACGTCGAGCATGCGTGCGGTGTTCTCCGCACGCTCGGTGTAGCGGGCCATCCAGAACAGGTGGTCGGCGGTGCGGCTTAGCATGATGATTCCCCCTTTTCTCGGCAAACCCAGGCTACCGACAAGCAATTGGCTTGCCAGCCGCTGACCGCTGCGGCGTCGCTACACGAGCGGCAACACGCTGACCTCCACTTCGACATCGTGCGCGCCGCCGCCGAAGATGACACCGCGCAGCAGCGAGACATCGCTGTAGTCGCGCCCGAACGCCAGCGTGACGTGGCCGGTGTCGGCCAGCACATCGTTGGTGGGATCAAGGTCGACCCAGCCGGCCAGCGGGCAGTAGACGGACAGCCACGCGTGCGAGGCGTCGGCGCCGATCAGCCTGGGCTGGCCGGGCGGTGGTTCGGTGCGCAAGTAGCCGCTGACATAGCGCGCGGCGAGGCCAAGCGAGCGCAGGCAGCCAATCATCACCTGGGCGAAATCCTGGCACACGCCGCTGCGCAGGCCGAAGGCCTGCAGCGCCGGCGTATCGACCTCGGTGGCGGTGGCGTGGTATTCGAAGTCGGCATGGATGCGGTGCATCAGGTCGATGGCGCCCGCCACCACCGTCGCGCCGGGCGCGAAGCTGGCCAGCGCGTAGGCCTTGAGGTCCGGATGCAGCGCTATGTTGGGCGAGGCGAAGCAGAACTCGCTCTGCGGCATGAAGGGCTGGCCGGCGCGAAAGCGCAGCGCCGCCACCGCGGCTTCCCACGGCATGCTGGCGGCGGGATCGAGCGCCTCCCAGCGCGGCGTCAGGCTGACCGTGCTCTCGCAGGCAAGCTGCATGAAGTCGTGCGGCACGTCGATGGTGAAGTACAGCACGTTGTTGCCGAAGGCATCGGTGTCGGCACGCTGGTGCGACGGCGCCGGCTCGATCAGCGTGCTGTGCGAGAGCACCGCCTGCCACGGGCAAGTGACCGGGAACACCACGGCGCGCTGCTGGGCGTTTTCCACCGGCGCGGTGTAGTCGTAGATGGTCTTGTGGTGGACGGTCAGCACGGATGCGGCGCGCGGCGCGGGGGCCGCGGGCGCGGCGGCGGCGGCGCTCGTCTCGTTCATCGCCGCGCTCATGGCTGCACCCCGGCCCAGGCACCCGTCCCGGCCATGCCGGCATGGCTGAAGTAGCGCGCACTGATTTCGTCGGACAATTGCACCATCATGCTCGTCAGTTGCCCGCACAATTGCACCAGATTGGTGTATTGCCCGTCGGCATCGCGCTCGCATAGCGCCTCCCAGCCAGGCAGCGTCTCCACCGTGGGCAGGAACTGCGGCAGCGGCAAACGCCCGGTGCCTGCCGGACTGGCCGGGGGCGTGACCTGGCCGAGCTTGACGCGCAGTCGCGCCAGCACGCCATAGAGCCCGCGCGGATTGGTGGGCTCTATCACGATCTGGTCGACCAGCGCCGGCACATCGGAGCGGCCGGGATAGAGCGCGCGGAAGGTCAGCGTGCTGTCGAACAGGTGCAGCACCAGGTCGAAGCAGGTCCGGTGCAGCAGCGCGCCGTTGTGCGCGAACACCTGCAGGAAGGTCGACAGCGTGGCCACGCGTTCGATATGGCGGCCGATGAACAGCAGGCGCCAGGCTTCATCCCGGGTCATGCGATCGCCCTGGGCGCCGCTGATGGCGGCGAGCTGCATGCCCAGGTGATCCAGCGCCGCCAGCACGCGCGGCCGGTCGTAGTAGCCGGCGTCGCTGCCCGCCGCGCCCGGGCTGCCGCCACAAGCGGCCGCCATCGCGTCGCCGAAATCGTTGCGCGCGGCCAGGATGGTGCGCCAGTGATCGTTGGACAGCCGGTTGCGGATCTCGGTGGCGGCATGCACATGGCTGGCCAGGTTCTGGCCCACGCTGGTCCAGCCGGCGTCTTCCGCCAGCGCGGATACCAGGCTGCGCTCGAACACACGCAGCGAGGCCCGCGGCTGCGGGGCGCCGGTCGGCAGCAGGCCGCAGGCCTGCACCAGTTCGCCGATCACGTCGAGCGCGCTGTCGTCGCGGTCGTCGCTGCTCTCGATCGAGCCCAGCACAAGCCGGCACAGGCGCACATTGTTCTCCGCGCGCTCGGCGTAGCGGCCGGCCCAGAACAGGTTCTCGGCGGCGCGGCTCGATACCGCCAGCGGCTTGGGGGCCGGACCCAGGCCCGTGCTGCCCATCGGGAACGGCGGCGGCATCGGGACCGGCTGTGCCGGCTGGCTCGACAGCACCCAGGTATCGACGCTGGACCCGCCGAGCTGCATCGAAACCGCCGGCTGCCCTTCTCCCGCGAGCCGGGTAAAGCCGCCCGGCATCACCTGCCAGCCGCCGCGCCCGTCGGCGATGGCGTAGACCCGCAGCATGGCCATGCGCGAGCCGATATGCGGGCCTTCCCAGCGCGGCGCGTGCGACAGCGGCAGGTCGGCCTGGATGGTGAACAGATCGGGCACCTGCTCGATGCGCTCGCGCCAGTCGGCCAGCCGCTGCAGGCCGCGCTCCATGCCCAGCCGTGGCCCTTCCCACGGCTGCGCCATGCCGCGCGGATAGGTCGGCATCAGGAAGGCTTCGCTGAATTGCGCGAGCGCTTCCGCGCGCGCGGTGGCCTCGCCGCACCACCAGCTCGGCACGCCGGGCAGCAGCAGCGGCTCGCCCAGCAGTTCGCGGGCGATGGCGGGCAGGAAACCGTGGATGGCCGGCGTCTCCAGGAAGCCCGAGCCGGGCGCGTTGGAGACCAGCACATTGCCCGCGCGCATCGCCTGCAGCAATCCGGGCACGCCAAGCGTGGAGTCCTGCCGCAGCTCGACCGGATCGCAGTAGGCATCGTCCAGCCGGCGCAGCACCACGTCGACGCGTTCCAGCCCGGCCAGCGTCTTCAGGTAGACCACGTCGTTGCGCACGGTCAGGTCCTTGCCCTCGACCAGCGTGATGCCGAGGTAGCGGGCCAGGAAGGTGTGCTCGAAATAGGTTTCGTTATAGGGGCCGGGGGTAAGCAGCACGATGTGCTTGCTGACCGCCGCCGCACCGGCAGCGGATTCGGGCGCGGGTGGCTGCGCCGCCGGCTGCTGCGCCAGCGTGGCCACCAGTTGCGTGAACGCGGCGGGCAGGCGCCGCACGCGCAGCTCGCGGAACGCATCGGTGAACAGGCTGGAGATGATCAGCCGGTTCTCCAGCGCGTAGCCCATGCCCGAAGGCGTTTCCGTGCGGTGGGCCATGACGGTCCAGCCGCCCTCCACGGTATGCGCCAGGTCCACCGCGACGATATGCAGGAAATTGCCGCCCGGCGGCTGGTAGCCCTTGAGCGGGCGCAGGTAGCCGGGGTGGCCAAAGACCAGCCCGGCCGGCAGCAACCCCTTGGACAGCAGAGTCTGCGGCCCGTAGATGTCGGCCACCATGGCGTTGGCCAGCGCGGCCCGCTGGATCACGCCGCGTTCGATCCGCTCCCAGTCGTCCTCGGCGACCAGGAAGGGCAGCAGGTCCAGCGCCCAGGCGCGTGCGCCGGCCTTGTCCGCGTTGTCCGCGTACACGTTGTAGGTTACGCCGTTGTCGCGGATCTGGCGCGCCATGGCGGCGGCCTGTCGGTCGAGGCCGTCGATGCCTTCCTCGCCCAGCACCTGGAAGAAGCTTGCCCACGGCGCGCGCAGCCCGTCGCCGCACGCGCCCAGTTCGTCAAGGTGGCCGGGCGGCACCGGCAGCGCGCGGTGCATGACCGCGTCTGCCGCGGGGCTGGATTCATCGAAAGGCAGTGACGGCTGTTGAGGCACGGCGGCGCGGCTTGGGGGCGAGCCGGATCAGCGTTGCCGCAAATCCAGCGTGAACGGAAACTCGAGGCTGCGGCGGGGTTCCTCCACGCGCATCACGCCCGGTGTGTGTCCGAGTGTGAAGAAGCGTGTCAGGCGCCGGCTTTCGGCCTCGTAGGCATTGACCGGGAAGGTCTCGTAGCTGCGCCCGCCCGGATGCGAAACATGATACTGGCATCCGCCGATGCTGCGTCCCATCCAGGTGTCCACCACGTCGAAAGTCAGCGGCGCGTGCGACGCGATGGTGGGATGGAGCGCGGACGGCGGCGCCCAGGCACGGTAGCGCACCCCCGCCACGAACTCGCCCACGCGCCCGGTGGGCTGAAGCGGCACCGCGCGGCCGTTGACCGTGACCACGTGGCGGCTGTCGTTCAGGCCCAGCACGCGCACTTCGATGCGCTCCAGCGAGGAATCCACATAACGCACGGTGCCGCCGGCGCTGCCCTCCTCGCCCATCACGTGCCAGGGTTCCAGCGCGGTGCGCAGCGTCAGCGCCAGCCCGCCCGCCGCCAGCTCACCCACGCGCGGGAAGCGGAATTCGAAGTGCGGGGCGAACCAGGCATTGTCGAAGGCGAAGCCCGCCTCGCGCATCTCGGTGAGCACGTCGTCGAAATCCATCTGCACGAAGGTGCCCAGCAGGAAGCGGTCGTGCAGCTCGGTGCCCCAGCGCGTGAGCCGCGCGCGATACGGCTCGCGCCAGAAGCGTGCCACCAGCGCGCGCAGCAGCAGTTGCTGCACCAGGCTCATGCGCCCGTGCGGCGGCATCTCGAACGCGCGCAGCTCCAGCAGGCCGAGCCGGCCGGTAGGGCCGTCGGGCGAGTAGAGCTTGTCGATGCAGAACTCGCTGCGGTGCGTGTTGCCGGTGACGTCGATCAGGATATTGCGCAAGGCGCGGTCGACCAGCCACGGCGGCATGTGCGTGCCATTGGCGCCCGCCGCCCCTTGCGTGCCGCTCAGGCGGTCGAGCTGGTGCTGCAGTTCGGCAAAGGCGATCTCGAGTTCATAGAGCTGGTCGTTGCGTGCCTCGTCCACGCGCGGCGCCTGGCTGGTGGGGCCGATGAACATGCCCGAGAACAGGTAGGACAGCGAGGGATGGTTGTGCCAGTACGCGATCAGGCTGGACAGCACATCGGGGCGGCGCAGGAAGGGGCTGTCGGCCGGGGTGGCGCCGCCCAGCACGAAGTGGTTGCCGCCGCCGGTGCCGGTGTGGCGGCCGTCGAGCATGAACTTCTCGGTGCTGAGGTAGGTTTCGTGGGCGGCCTGGTAGAGAAACTCGGTATGGTCGACCAGTTCGTCCCAGTTGGCCGCGGGATGGATATTGACCTCGATCACGCCGGGATCGGGCGTGACCTGCAGCACCTTCAGGCGCACGTCGCGCGGGGGCGGGTAGCCTTCCAGCACGACCTTCACGCCCAGCCCGGCGGCGGTGGCTTCCACCGCCGCCAGCAGTTCCAGGTAATCCTCCAGCACGGTCAGTGGTGGCATGAAGACATAGAGCATGCCGCGCTTGTCGCCAGCAGCCTTGCTCTCGGCCTTGGGGCCCGCGGCGCGGCTGGGGTGGCGCACCTCCACGCAGAGCGCGGTGCGGGTGATCCAGCCCGCGGATTCGCCGCGTCCGGGCACGCGCGCCAGGTCGGCCGCCTGGCCGCCGGGCGTGCCGGCACCGACGGCAATGCCCGCGGCCCTGCCGGCACCGGCAACTGCGCTCCTTGCCATCGCGGAGCCGGGTGCCGGGAAAGCCGCGGTGCTGGCGCGAATCCCGGGACCCTGGCCAGTCTCGGCGCCCGTGCCGGCAAGGCCCGGCAACTGCGTGCGCAGCTGTGCGCCGGTGGGCAACGGCGAGCGCACCGCGAACGGGTCCTGGTCGAACTGCCAGGGGTAGTCCGCCTCGCTGACCCAGGGCAGGGCATCGAGCGGCAGGCGATAGCCCATCGGCGAATCGCCGGGCAGCAGGTACATGCGGTCGTCGCGGAAGAACCACGGTCCGCTGATCCAGCGCTGGCCGGACAAGGCAGGGCCATCCTCCTCGCCGGTGCGGCGCAGCGGCAGCACGTAGCCGGTCGGCCGCGACAGGCCGCCATCGAACACGCGGCGCAGGCGCATGCGCTCCATCTCGTCGTCCAGCCGCGCGTCCATGGGGTCGACGTTGACCGGCAGCCGGCGCTCGCGCCAGAGGTAATACCAGGTGTCTTCATAGCCGGGCTGCACAAAGCCCGGATCGAGGCCAAGCCGGCCGGCCAGGCTGTCGAGGAAACGCTGCGCGTCGGCCTCCGTATAGTCGCCCGGCTCGCGCTCATCGGCGAACAGCGACGGATCCTGCCAGCAAGGCTGGCCATCGGCTCGCCAGCAGATCGACAAGGCCCAGCGCGGCAGTTGCTCGCCGGGGTACCACTTGCCCTGGCCGAAGCGCAGGAAACCGCCCTCGCCGTAGCGCGCGCGCAGTTTATGCACCAGTTCGGTGGCATAGGTGCGTTTGGTGGGGCCAAGCGCGTCGGTGTTCCACTCCGCGCCGTCGCGGTCCCTGACCGCGACAAAGGTGGGCTCGCCGCCCATGGTCAGGCGCACGTCCTGCGCGTTGAGCAAGCGATCGACCTCGGCGCCGGTAGCGGCCACGGCCTGCCACTGCTCCTCGGTATAGGGCTTGGTCACCCGCGGCGACTCATAGATGCGGGTGATCGCCATCTCGTGGTGAAAGCTCACCTCGCTCTCGTCCACCGCGCCGCTGACCGGCGCCGCGCTGCTGGGCTCCGGCGTGCACGCCACCGGGATATGGCCTTCGCCGGCCAGCAGGCCGGAGGTGGGGTCCAGGCCGATCCAGCCCGCGCCGGGCAGGTAGACCTCGCACCAGGCGTGCAGGTCGGTGAAGTCCACCTCGGTGCCGCTGGGGCCGTCGATGGATTTCACGTCGGGCGCCAGTTGCAGCAGGTAGCCGGACACGAAGCGCGCCGCCAGGCCCAGGTGGCGCAGCGTCTGCACCAGCAGCCAGCCCGAATCGCGGCAGGAGCCCGCGCCGGATTCCAGCGTCTGCTCTGGCGTCTGCACGCCGGGCTCCATGCGGATCAGGTAGCGGATGTCCTCCTGCAAGCGCTGGTTCAGGCCCACCAGGAAATCGATGGTGACCTGCGGCGTGCGCGGGATGCTCTCCACGAAGGCGGCAAAGCGCGGCGTCGGCTCGCCCTTGACCATATAGGGCGCCAGTTCGTGCGCCAGGCCGGCCTCGTAACTGAAAGGGAAACGCTCGGCGTAGGGCTCCAGGAAGAAGTCGAACGGGTTGTAGACCGCCATCTCGACCACCAGGTCGACGGTGATCTTGAACTCGGTCGTGGGCTCGGGGATCACCAGCCGGGCCAGGTAGTTGGCGAACGGGTCCTGCTGCCAGTTGATGAAATGCTGCTCGGGCTCGATGCGCAGCGAATACGAAAGAATGGGGGTGCGGCAGTGTGGGGCGGGCCGCAGCCGTACCACTTGCGGCGAGAGTTTCACCGGCCGGTCATACCGGTAGTGGGTAACGTGGTTCAGTGCGACGTGCGTTGCCACTCGGGCCTCCCATTGCGCAGGTTTTGTGTTGTGCTTACAAGCAAGAGTTGTACCGCCCCGGGCTCGACGAGGCGCGGCTTCCTTCTTGATTACGCTCTGCTCCGGCCGGCGTCAGCCTGGCCGCGGGTACTCCACCTGATATGGCACCATGGCAATGCGACCGGGGCATTACATGGCGCCGGCTCCTTTGGGATTGGCTTTCGCTTTGTCTTTCAGCCCCTGCTCCAGCAGCGAGCGCAGCTTGGCCAGCGCGCCGGGGTCTCCGTGCGAGGCGGAGCGGGCGTACCAGATCTTGGCCTGCTCGATGTCTTTCTCCACCACGCCGGGCTCGCCACGCTCGTAATAGCTGCCGACGATGTATTGCGCGCCGCCGTCGCCGGCGCTGGCGGCGCGGCTGTACCACTGGAATGCCTTGCCGTAGTCGCGCGCCACGCCGCGCCCGGTAAAGTAGTTCGTCGCCAATTCGACCTGGGCCTGCACATGGCCGCCTTCCGCCGCGCGGCGGTACCACTCGTTGGCGGATTCCAGCGAGCGCGGCACCAGCTCGCCGTGCTCGTACAGCTCGCCAAAAGTGAACTGGGCGTGGGTCATGTCGTTGTCGGCGGCGCGGCGCAGCCAGACCAGCGCCTCCTGCGGGCGCACCGGCGTGCCCTCGCCGCGCAGCAGCATCATCGCGTAATTGAACTGGGCCAGCCGGTTGCCCTGCTCGGCCGCCTTGGCAAAGTCGCGCAAGGCCGCATCGAAGGCGCCTGCGTCATAGGCCGCCACCGCCTGGCGCGTCAGCGCTTGCGCCGGCGCGGGAGGCTGGGGCGCGGCAAGGGCAAGCGGGGCAGCGAGCAGGCAGGCGGGCACCAGCGCCGCGGCGGTGGCGGCGCGCAGCCGGGGCAAAAAGAGACGAACAAGCGGCATGGCAGGCTCCAGGCAGTGCACGCGCTGACTCCAACTCTACAAGTGTAGGAGCAGGAAGTCGCAGGGTGCAGTCGGAAGCCGGCGGCCGGACCTTACGGCTGGCGCCACCAGTTCTGGGGTGACTGCGCAGGCGCGGGTACGGTGTCGGGCAGCGCTTGCGCCTGCGCCAGCAAGGTTTCGGCCTCGGCTTGCAGGCGGGACAGGCAACGCCCCAGCACCCGCGCCTCCGCCGGATCCAGGCAGGCGGCCAGGCGCGCGTTGAAGGCCTGCGCCTGCGCGAAGGCCTGCCGGTAGACTGCCTCGCCCTCCTCGCTCAGCACGAACGCCGCCGCCCGCCGGTCCTTCTCGCGCGTGGCGCGCAACACCAGCCCACGCGCCATCAAGGCATGCACGGCGCGGCTGGCCAGCACCTTGTCCAGCCCGGCGCTTTGCGCCAGCTCCGTCAGGCGCGTGCCCGGCTGCTCGCCGAGGAAGGCCAGCATGCGCCACTCGCGCCGGCTCACCCCGACCGCGGCGCGCAGGTGATGCCCGCTGGCTTGCAGGGCGACACGGCTCAGGTGATAGAGGCGGTAGTTCAGGAAGTCAGCCAGCCGGGCGGGATGCTGCAGCGTCTCGCCGGCATCCCGCTCCCGTTCGTCCGCCGGCTCCCCGGCGTTCCCGCTCCCCTGCCCGCCCGTTTCGTCAGCGCCCATGCCGCACCCGCAAATTTAGTTGATTTTGTCAATTATATGGGTGGGTGTTAGCGTCTGTGCCGCTGCATAAGAACTGGCGAGCCGCATGAAAAACGCTGCCGCCGGGGTACGGCCGGGCATCCGGCGACAAGGAACGAAATACGCGGATCGATCCGCGAAACGCTTCTTTGGCACACCACGACCGTATCGATAAATTGGCCGGCTTCCCGCCGATGCCGAACCAACAGGAGAATCCGTGAAATCCGCCAAACTGCTGCGCGCGCTAGTTCCCACCCTCGCCACCATGACCGTGCTGGCCGCCACCTGCCTGCCCAGCGCACCGGCCAGCGCCCAGAACGACCGTCCTCTGCGCATCCTCGTGGGCTACCCCGCAGGCGGCACCGCCGACCTGGCCGCGCGCCTGATCGGCGACAAGCTGCGCGACGAGCTCAGGCAGACCGTGGTCATCGAGAACAAGCCCGGCGCCGGCGGCCGCCTGGTGATGGACTACGCCCGCACGCTGCCCGCCGACGGCAACACGCTGGTGATCGCCAACTCGGCGGTAATGACCATCGCCCCGCTGGTCTACCGCAAGCTCAACTACGACATCCAGCGCGACTTCACCCCGGTGGCGCAGGCCGCCAACTTCCAGCTGGCGCTGGCCGCCGGCCCCGGCACGACGGCGAAGACGCTGAAGGAGTACATCGACTGGCTCAAGGCCAATCCTGCGAAGAACAACTCGTACGCGTCGCCGGCGCTTGGCAGCATCCCGCACTTCTTTGGCTTGCTGGTCGGCAGGCAGGTGGGCGTCGAGATGCTGCATGTGCCGTTCAATGGCTCGGCACCGCTGATGAATGCGCTGGTGGGCGGGCAGGTGCCGGCATCGGTCGATACGCTGGCCGACCTGACCGAGATGCACCGGGCCGGGAAGATTCGCGTGCTGGCGAGTTCGGGAACGCAGCGGTCGGTGGCGCTGCCGGATGTGCCCACGTTTACCGAGCTTGGCTATAAGGATATCGAGGGCGTAGGGAGGTACGGCTTCCTGGCGCCGGCTGGCTTGCCGAAGGCGGCCATCGACCGGCTGAACGCGGCGATTGTGCACGCGGTGCAGTCAGGGGACCTGAAGGAGCGCTTCCTGAAGCTGGGACTGGAGCCGCTGACCGGGAGCGCGGAGCAGTTCGGGAAGGTGTTGGCGGCGGACGCCGGGCGCTGGGGGCCCGTGGTCAAGGCATCCGGTTATACGGGGGACTGAAAATCTAGCCAGACAATATCGACATGATTATTCATCGGATCAATATTATCTTCTTGACTGATGTAGTCATCGTCGAATCCCATTCTGTTATTTGTTGAATTGATGGAATCCGGGTCGGGCGGCAATCGCCCGAACCCAGGCGGATCGTCAAGAAAGCCATGTCCACGAGAAACACCCTCTTCATCATGTGCGACCAGTTGCGTCAGGACCACCTGACCTGCTACGGCCACCCCACCCTGCGCACCAGGAACATCGACGCCCTCGCCGCGCGCGGCGTGCGCTTCACCAAGGCCTTCGTCACCTCCGGCGTCTGCGGCCCGAGCCGCATGAGCTTCTACACCGGCCGCTACCCCAGCAGCCACGGCGCCACCTGGAACCGCGTGCCGCTGTCGGTCGGCGAAGTGACGCTGGGCGAGTACCTGAAGGACAGTCACCGCTCACTGGCGCTCGCCGGCAAGACCCATGTCATGCCCGACAACGCCAACATGAAGCGCCTGCACCTCGACGGCGGCAGCGAGCTGGAAACGCTGCTGCGCAGCGGGCATTTTGTCGAAGTCGACCGTCACGACGGCCACCACGCCGAGCCCCGCGGCGCCTATGCCGACTGGCTGCGCCAGCAGGGCTACGACAGCGCCGATCCCTGGACCGATTACGTGATCAGCGCGGAGAACGCGCAGGGCGAGATCGTGTCGGGCTGGCAGATGCGCAATGCCGGCCTGCCGGCGCGCGTGGCGGAGCCGCATTCGGAGACGGCCTATACGGTAGGCCAGGCCATGCAGTACATCGCCGCGCGTGGCGACGATCCGTGGGTGCTGCATCTCTCGCTGGTCAAGCCGCACTGGCCCTATATGGCACCGGCGCCTTACCACGCGGCTTACTCGCTGGACGACTGCCTGCCGCTCAAGCGCCACGACGCGGAGCTGGAGGACCCGCACCCGGTGCTGGACGCATACCGCACGCAGGAGGAATGCGCCAACTTCATGCGCAGCGAAGTCTCGGACACGGTTCGCCCCGCCTATCAGGGGCTGGTGCAGCAGATCGACGACAGGCTTGGCGAGCTGTGGGAGCAGCTCGAACGCCTGGGCCGCTGGGAAGATACGCTGATCGTCTTCACCGCCGATCACGGCGACTTTCTCGGCGATCACTGGCTCGGCGAGAAGGAGCAGTTCTACGACACCGTGCAGAATATCCCGCTGATCGTCTACGACCCGTCGCCCGACGCCGATGCCACGCGCGGCAGCGCCGATGCGCGCATGGTCTCCGCCGTGGACGTGGTGCCGACCGTGCTGGACGCCCTGGGCCTGCCGCCGGCCGACCATCGCGTCGAAGGCCGCTCGCTGCTGGATCTCACGCGCGCACGCAGCGCCGGTCCGTGGCGCGACTTCGTGGTGTCGGAGCTGGATTACGCCTATCGCGGCGCACGCGTGGCGCTGGGCCGGCACCCGGGCGAATGCCGAGCCTGGATGGTCCGCAACGCCCGCTGGAAATATGTTCACTGGCAGGGCTTCCGCCCGCAGCTGTTCGACCTGGAGCGCGACCCCGATGAGTTCTTCGACCTGGGCGGGGATGCCGGCCATGAACCGATCCGCACGGCCATGCGGGGGCATCTGCTGGAATGGTTCTGCACGCTGAAGCCACGCACCACGGTCAGCAACGCCGAAGTGGCGGCGAAGACCAATGTTTATAAGCAGGCGGGCGTGTTCTTTGGCGTGTGGTGAGCGGTGAACGGGCCTCGCACCGGCGGCAGGGTCGATTCGGCAGAAATGCGGCACCGCGAGGCGCCCTTTCTTCGTCTGGCGGGCAAGCCCGGCCGCCCCTTCACCCCACGAACCGGTACCCCACCCCCACCTCCGTCATCAGATGCGAAGGCTGCGCGGGATCGGTTTCCAGCTTGTGCCGCAGGTGCCCCATGTACACCCGCAAGTAATGGCTGCTCTCGGAATGCGCGGGCCCCCACACTTCACGCAGCAGCTCGCGATGCGTCATCACCTTGCCGCGATGCGCGATCAGCACGGCCAGCAGGCGGTATTCGATCGGCGTGAGATGCACGTCCTCGCCGGCGCGCGTGACTACCCGGTTGGCCAGGTCGATCCGCACTTCGCCAAAGGCAACCAGCGGCGTGCCTTGCGGATTGATCTTGGCATGCCGGCGCAGCAGCACGCGCACGCGCGCGATCAGCTCGCCCACGCCGAAGGGCTTGGTCAGGTAATCGTCGGCGCCGGCATCGAGCGCGGCGATCTTGTCCGCTTCGCCGGTGCGCGCCGATAGCACCAGCACCGGCACTTCGGTCCAGGTGCGCATCTCGCGGATCAGCGTCATGCCGTCGCCATCGGGCAGGCCCAGGTCGAGGATCACCACGTCGGGCTGGCGCGTGCCGGCATCGATCAGGCCGCGCTTGAGCGTCTCGGCCTCATGCACGGTGCAGCCCTCCGCCTGCAATGCCTCGCGCACGAAACGCCGGATATGCGGCTCGTCTTCGACCAGCAATACCGTGGGCGAAAATTCAAATGTCATTTCGGTTGGATTCCTTGTTTGCTGCTTCGTGCGCGAGCTCGGGCGGCTCCGGCTCGATCGCCGGCGGATTGCCGCGCGGCAGCGCCACCACGAATCGCGCGCCGGTACCGGTACCCTGCGTGCCACCGGCACGCGCCACGCCGGCGCTTTCCACCCAGATGCGCCCGCCGTGCGCCTGCACGATGGCTTCGCAAACGGCGAGCCCCAGGCCCACGCCGGCGGTTGCCGACTCGCGCTCGCCGCGCGTGAATTTCTGGAAGATCGACAGCTCCTGTCCGCGCGGCACGCCGGGGCCGTCGTCCTCCACCACGAGCCGCACCTCCGCGTCAGCCACCTCGCCGGCAATGCGGATGCCGGTGCCCGGCGGCGTGTACTTGGCGGCATTCTCCAGCAGGTTGCACAGCACCCGCTCCATCAGCACCGCGTCGCACTCCACCAGCGGCAACGCCGACAGATCGGCCACCGACACGCGGTGCCGCGAGAGCGCGTCGCGCATGCCGGCCAGCGCCGCGCCCACCAGCTCTTCAAGCGATTGCCACTCCTTCTGCATGCGTACATCGCGGCTTTGCAGGCGCGCCATATCGAGCAGGTTGACCACCATGGTACGCATGCGCAGGGCCTGCTCGCGCATCGCGTCCACGGTTTCGGACAGCGGCGGAGGCAGCGGCGGCTCGGTGCGCTGCATGGTTTCGGCCATGCCGATCAGGCTGGTCAGCGGCGTGCGCAGATCGTGCGAGACGGCGGCCAGCAGCGAGCTGCGCAGCCGCTCCGACTCCATCGACACCAGCGCCTGCTGCGCCACCTCCACATAATGCAGCCGCTCGATGGCGATCGCGATCAGCGTGGCGAACACATCGATCTGCCGGCGCCGCTCGGGCCGCGCGAAGGCGCGCCACTCCTGCGGCTCCACCGCCAGCACGCCGCGCGTCTGCATCGGCGCCTTGAGCGGCAGGTAGAGCACGGTGCTGCCGGGCAGCGTGTGGGTGCCGGTGCCTGCGGGCTGCCCATGATCGAATACCCATTGCGCCAGCACCGGGTCGATGGCGTCGCTGCCGCGCTGCGCCGGATCGATTACCGGCGGCATCAGCCGCCCCCTGGGCGACACCAGGAAGAACGCCGANACCAGGAAGAACGCCGAACGCGCCCCCAGCGCGGCTTGCAGGAAGCGGCCGCTGATCTCGATGATCTGCTCTGGCATCAGCGCGGCGGACAACTCGCGCGCCAGCTCGTAGAGGGTGCGGGCATCGGTTTCACGCTCAACCGAAACCTGAGCCTGCTCGCGCAGCCCCGCGGTGAGCTGGCCGATCACCAGGCCCACCGCCAGCATCACCACGAACGTCACCAGGTACTGCACGTCGCTGACCGCGAAGGACATGCGCGGCGGCACGAAGAAGAAGTCGAAGGCAGCCACCGACAGCACCGAGGCCAGCGCGGCGGGACCGCGGCCGTGGCGCAGCGCCACGCCGACCACCGCCGCGAGGAACAACATCGCGATATTGACCAGGTCGAACCACGGCCGTGTCAGCGCCGACAACAAGCTGGCGCCCGCGCACCATGCAACCGCCCACAGGTAGTCGATACGGTGCGCCGCCACGCTGCTGTCGTCATTGCGGGCCGGATCCTCGCGCACATCGGCGCGCCCGGCCACCGGTTGCGCGCGGCCGCGCGTGTCGGCGCCCATGGCATCGGCGGCGACACGGATCACGTCGATCTCCGGGCAGCCCAGCGCCAGCGAATCGGCAAAGCTATGGCGCCCGAACAGCCAGGCGCGCGCACCCAGGAACGGCGACAGGCCCAGCGCCAGCAGCGCCCGCGCGCGCGCCAGCAGGCTGCCGCCACCGTGGTGCCAGGTTCCGGGCGCGCGCCCGACCACGACCTTGGTGAGGTTGTGGCGCCGCACATAGCCCGCCACCGCCTGCACGATATCGCTGCCGGCCAGGGTCTCGGTGCGCGCGCCGAGCTCCTCGGCCAGCCGCATCGCCTCCTCGATGTTCGCGCGCTCCTGCTCGGCGAACCGCGCCAGCCGCGGCGTGGCCACCGTCACCACATGCCAGTCGCAATCGAGCTGCCCGGCCAGCCGGCGCGCGCTCTTGACCACCTGCGCCGCATCGTCGCCGGTGCCGATGCAGGCCAGCACCGCTTCGCGCGTGCGCCAGACCGGGCGGATCGATTCGGCGTGCCGGTAGGCGCGCACATCGTCGTCGACGCGGTCGGCGGTGCGGCGCAGCGCCAGTTCGCGCAGCGCGATCAGGTTGCCCTTGCGGAAGAAGTTGCTGGCCGCGGTCCGGGCCTGTTCCGGCAGGTAGACCTTGCCGTCGCGCAGCCGCCGCAGCAGTTCGTCGGCGGGCAGGTCCACCAGGATGACTTCGTCGGCGTCGTCGAACACCGTGTCGGGCACGGTCTCCCACACGCGGATGCCGGTGATGCCGCCCACTGCCTCATTGAGGCTGTCCAGATGCTGGACATTGACGGTGGTCCACACATCGATGCCGGCCGACAGCAGTTCCTCGATGTCCTGCCAGCGCTTGGGGTGGCGGCTGCCGGGCGCGTTGGAGTGCGCCAGCTCGTCGACCAGGATCAGCGCCGGGCGCCGGGCCAGCGCACCGTCGAGATCGAACTCCTGCAGCACGTGGTCGTCGAGCTTGTGATGCGGCATGGCCTTCATCGGCAGCCGCTCCAGCCCCGCGATCAGCGCCTCGGTTTCGGCGCGGCCGTGGGTTTCCACCACGCCGATCACAACGTCGCTGCCTTGCTCGCGCAGCGCCCGCGCGGCGGTCAGCATGGCGAAGGTCTTGCCAACGCCGGCGGAAGCGCCGAAATACACACGCAGCTTGCCGCGCGCGGCGCGCTCGCCCTCCTCCTGCATGCGTTGCAGCAAGGCATCGGGATCGGGCCGGCCGGGGGCGTCGCGCGTGGCGGTGTCAGGCATGGTGGGGGTCATTGCCCGGGAGAGGAATTGAAAACGATTGTGCCACGCCTAAGGCCCGGCCCCGCAACGATCAGCGCACCGAGGCACGGAACGAAGCCGACCGGACGCTCCAGAGCCTCCTGGAATGACGACGGCTGTTACTCCCGCAAGCGGGAGAGGGGAGCAAAACAGCGGACATTGCTTGCGCGCCAACTGCCCCCCCAAACTCACCGCTTCTCGCCATCCAGCGCCAGATTCAGCTTCAGCACATTCACCACCGGATCGCCCATCACCGCCAGCAGCGGCCCGTCCGTGTTCGCCGTAATCAGCGCCTGTACACGCTCCAGGGGCAGGCCGCGCAGCCGGGCCACGCGTGCCGCCTGATACTGCGCCGCGGCCGGGCTGATGTGCGGATCGAGCCCGCTGCCGGAAGCGGTCACCAGATCCACCGGTACCGGCGCCTGGTTGCCGGGATCGGCCTCGCGCAGCGCGTCGATGCGGGCACGCGCCGCGTCGGTCAGCGCGGGATTGCTCGGCCCGAGGTTGGAGCCGGCGGATGCCGCCGCGTTATACGGCATGGGCGAGGTCGCCGACAAGCGGCCCCAGAAATACCTGGGGTCGGAGAACGGCTGGCCAATCAGCTCCGAGCCGATGGCCTTGCCATCCCTGACGATCAGCGAGCCGGCCGCCTCGTGCGGGAACACGGCGCGCGATATCCCCGTTATCACGCCGGGATACAGCAGCCCGGTGATCGCCGACAACACGACAAACACCGTTAGCAAGGGCCGCAGCAGGCCGCCCTGGATGGGCGCACCCGGCTGCGCGGTCTGGACTTTCGTATTCATTGCTTGCTCCATTTACGTTCAACGCGTGCGAGGCACACTCAGACCCAGCCGAACAGCGTCAGGATCATGTCGATCACCTTGATGCCGACGAATGGAACCAGGATGCCGCCCAGCCCATACACCAGCAGGTTGCGCCGCAGCAGCACGGCGGCGCCCAGCGGGCGGTACACCACGCCGCGCAAGGCCAGCGGAATCAGCACTACGATGATCAGCGCGTTGAAGATCACCGCCGACAAGATGGCCGAGGCCGGCGTCGACAAACCCATCACGTTGAGCTGGTTGAGCTGCGGATACGTGGTGGCGAAGGCGGCCGGGATGATGGCGAAATACTTCGCCACGTCGTTGGCTACGCTGAAGGTGGTCAGCGAGCCGCGCGTCATCAGCATCTGCTTGCCGATCTCCACGATCTCGATCAGCTTGGTCGGATTGCTGTCGAGGTCGACCATATTGCCGGCTTCCTTGGCCGCCTGCGTGCCGCTGTTCATCGCCACGGCCACATCGGCCTGCGCCAGCGCGGGGGCGTCGTTGGTGCCGTCGCCGGTCATCGCCACCAGGCGGCCTTCGGCCTGGTAGTCGCGGATCAGCTTGAGCTTGGCTTCGGGCGTGGCTTCGGCGAGAAAGTCGTCGACGCCAGCCTCGGCGGCAATCGACGCCGCGGTCAGGCGATTGTCGCCGGTGATCATCACGGTCTTGATGCCCATCTTGCGCAGCTCGCCGAAGCGCTCGCGGATGCCGGCCTTGACGATGTCCTTGAGCTCGACCACGCCGAGCACGCGCACATTCTCGCCATCGGCGCTGGATTCCGCCACCACCAGCGGCGTGCTGCCGGCGCGCGCCACGTCATCCACCGCCTGCATCACCGCGTCCGGGAACTTGCCCGCGCGCTCGGTCACATACTTGCGCACGGCATCGGCGGCGCCCTTGCGCACGCTGCGGCCGCCCGCATCCACGCCGCTCATGCGGGTCTGCGCGGTGAACGGCACGAAGATCGGACGCAGCGCGCTGATGTCGGGCGTAGCCGCGCCGGCCTGCTGGCGCGCCAGCGTCACGATGCTGCGGCCTTCCGGCGTTTCGTCGGCCAGCGACGACAGCCAGGCGGCTTCGGCCAGTTGCTGCGCCGACACGCCGGGCGCGGCGATAAAGCGCGAGGCCTGGCGGTTGCCGTGCGTGATGGTGCCGGTCTTGTCGAGCAGCAGCACGTCCACGTCGCCCGCGGCTTCCACCGCGCGGCCCGAGGTGGCGATCACATTAGCTTCCATCATCCGGCTCATGCCCGCCACGCCGATGGCCGACAGCAGGCCGCCGATGGTGGTCGGGATCAGGCACACCAGCAGCGCGATCAGCACGGTGATGGTGACCGGCATGCCGGCCTTGGCCACGAGTACGCTGAACACCGAGAACGGCTGCAGCGTGGCGGTGGCCAGCAGCAGCACGATGGTCAGCCCGACCAGCAGGATGGTCAGCGCCAGTTCGTTGGGAGTCTTCTGGCGCTTGGCGCCTTCGACCATGGTGATCATGCGGTCGATAAAGCTCTCGCCCGGATTGGTGGTGATGCGCACCACGATCCAGTCGGACAGCACGCGCGTGCCGCCCGTGACCGAGGAGAAATCGCCACCCGACTCGCGGATCACCGGCGCCGATTCGCCGGTGATGGCGCTCTCGTCCACCGAGGCCACACCTTCGATCACTTCGCCGTCGCCAGGCACCATGTCGCCGGCTTCGACCAGCACCACGTCGCCACGGCGCAGCGCGGCGGCGCCGCGCGGCTCGGTGGCGCCGGCGGCGCGGTAGTCGCGCCGGCCTTCCTTGATCAGCTTGGCGGTGACCGTGGTCTTCAGCCCGCGCAGCGCCTCGGCCTGCTGCTTGCTGCGCCCTTCGGCCAGCGCTTCGGCAAAGTTGGCGAACAGCACGGTGAACCACAGCCACACCGATACCGCGAGGATGAAGCCTGCGCTCTCGCCGCCCGCTGTGGCCGGCGCGAACAAGGCGCGGAAAAACAGGATGGTGGTCAGGATGCTGCCGGCGTAGACCACGAACATCACCGGGTTGCGCAACTGGTCGCGCGGCGAGAGCTTCTTCACCGAGTCGAGCAGGGCCGGCTTGACCAGCTCGGGCGCGAACATGCCGCCGCGCGCCGGACGATGATGGCCAC
Organism: Cupriavidus sp. SK-3; assembly: GCF_000611145.1. NCBI lineage: Bacteria > Pseudomonadati > Pseudomonadota > Betaproteobacteria > Burkholderiales > Burkholderiaceae > Cupriavidus > Cupriavidus sp. SK-3. The sequence goes on from NZ_JFJV02000056.1 coordinate 19,437, forward strand.
CGCCCTTGGCGGACCCGTGGGCCGGCGTGGCCACGCTGGTCGCCGGCGTCGTGTTTGCCGGTGCCGCGCCGGCATTCTTGCTGCGCGTCACCATGGATTCTTGTTGCATGCGTTTCTCCATTACTTGCCAGCCGCCGAGACCACCGGCGCCTGCAGCTGCTCCGCCACAGGGCCCAGCGCCAGCGCCGGAATATAGGTCAGCGCGCCCACCATCAGCACCGAGCCAACCAGCAGCACCACGAACAGGGGACCGTGCGTGGGCATGGTGCCGCCCGTGACCGGCAGCCGGCGCTTGGCCGCCAGCGAACCCGCCATGGCGAGGATCGGCACGATGATCCAGAAGCGCCCGAACCACATCGCCGCGGCCAGCGCCACGTTGTAGAAGGGCGTATTGGCCGACAAGCCCCCAAAGGCGCTGCCGTTGTTGTTGGCAGCCGACGAGAACGCGTAGAGGATTTCCGAGAAGCCGTGCGTGCCAGGGTTGAACACACCGGCGCGGCCCGGCTCCACCGTCACCGCCACCGCCGTGCCCAGGAGCACCAGCAGGGGCGTGACGAGGATCGCCACGGCAGTCATCTTCATCTCGTAGGTCTCGATCTTCTTGCCCAGGTACTCCGGCGTGCGGCCGATCATCAACCCTGCGATGAACACCGCCAGCACCGCGTACACCAGCATGCCGTACAGGCCCGAGCCGACGCCGCCGAACACCACCTCGCCAAGCTGCATCAGCAGCATCGGCACCAGGCCGCCGATGGCGGTGAAGGAGTCATGCATGGCGTTGACCGCGCCGCACGATGCCGCCGTGGTGATGGTGGCGAACAGCGCGGTGGCGGCGATGCCGAAGCGCGTTTCCTTGCCTTCCATATTGCCGCCGGCCTGCAGCGCGCTGGCCGCGTGGTCGATCGGCAATCCCGCCAGCGCGGCGTTGGCCATCTGCTCGGAGAGCGCCGCCACGCACGCCATGACGATAAAGATCACCGCCATCGAGGCCAGGATCGCAACGCCCTGGCGGCGGTCCTTGACCATCTCGCCGAAGGTGAAGCACAAGGCCGCCGGAATCAGGAAGATGGCCAGCATCTCGATCAGGTTGGCGAGCTCCGTCGGGTTCTCGTAGGGATGGGCCGAATTGGCGTTGAAGAAGCCGCCGCCATTGGTGCCGAGCATCTTGATGGCTTCCTGCGAAGCCACCGGGCCCATTGCCAGCGTCTGCTTGTCGGTCTTCATGGCCTCCGTCACGGGCGCGCCCTTGGCGTCGAGCAAGGGCTGGCCGGCTGCGTCCACCTTGGGCTGGCTGTACTCGACCGGCGTCACCAGCGTGACTTCCTTATAGCTGTCGAAATTCTGGATCACGCCCTGGCTGACCAGCGCCAGCGCGATGGCGGTGGCGATCGGCACCAGCACGTAGAGCGTGCAGCGCGTCATGTCCACCCAGAAGTTGCCGATGGTGGCTGCGCTCTGCCGCGCGAAGCCGCGGATCAGCGCGAACACCACGGCGATGCCGGTGGCCGCAGAGACGAAGTTCTGCACCGTGAGTCCCAGCATCTGCGTCAGGTAGCTCATGGTGGATTCGCCCGCATAGCCCTGCCAGTTGGTGTTGGCGACAAAGCTCACTGCGGTGTTGAAGGAGGAGTCCGGCGACACCGCGCCGAAGCCTTGCGGGTTGAGTGGCAACCCGCCCTGCAGGCGCTGTAGCGCGTAGACGGCCACCACGCCCAGCATATTGAAGGCGATGACCGCGACGGCGTACTGCTTCCAGCCCATCTCGGCATTGGCGCGCACGCCGGCCACGCGGTACAGCACGCGCTCCAGCGGGCGGCCCCAGGCCGTGGCGAGGTAGCGCTCGTCCTCCATCGCGCGGCGGATATAGCGCCCCACGAAGGGCGCGAGCGCCAGCAGGATGGCCAGGTAGAGGACCAGAAGTCCCAGGAATTCGGTTGACATCAGAATTTCTCCGGCCGGAACAGGGCGATCAGGAGGTAGATAAAAACAGCGACGGCGAGCACGCCGCCCAGCAGGTCAGCCCAGTCCATCACAGCCTCCTGTCGGTGGCGCTGTCCTTGCGGCGCACTTCGGCACCCTCCGCGCCCGGCCCCTCGGCCGCGCCGGGCGGTTTGCTTCCCAGCGCGGCGCATAAGGCCAGCAGTGCGCCAGTCAGCGCACCGAACAGCAACAAACCAATGAAATAGATCCCGTCCATGACAACACACCGTGAGTGATTCACAGATGGCAGATTAGGGATGGCGCGGTAAAAACGGGGTAGAGAGGGGAGGCGGGGGTGTAAAGAAGATATAAAGATCGCGTAAAGACGGCGCGCAAGTGCGCTGCAGCCTCCTGCGCTGCCGGGACCCAGCGTACCGGGGCGAAAAAAAAGCCCCGCAGGCCTTTCGGCCTTGCGGGGCTATGCAGGACGCCGAAGCCGGCTGTGGCGCCGGCCGCGTCAGGAGCGCCTGATTCCTGGAATCAGTTGTAGGTGTAGACCGCCGACTTGTTGCTGTTGTCCAGCATCCGGTACCCGAACAGCAGGCCGCGCGTGGCATTGGCCGAGAAGGCCGGCACCGCCGCATTGACCACGATCGAGGTCGCGCCCTTGGGCGCTGGCATGGATGTGCTCCAGGTGCCGTTGCTGTCGACCGAGACGGCAACGCTGCCGATCTGCTGGGCGGAGACATTCTGCACCCAGTCCGCCGTCAGCGACGTCTGCGCACCAGCCAGGCTGGCGTTGGACGGGTCCAGCGCGGCCAGCGACTTGCTGCCCAGCGTGTTCCACGGCAGGTTCACCCCTTGGGTGGCCGGCACGAGGTCGCTCAGCAGGGTCTTGTTGTAGCTGTAGGTCGGCGTGGTGTTGGTGCCATGGAACAGCTCGATGCGGTACTTCGCACCCTTGACCACCTTGGAGGCATCGGCGTTGTCCGCTGCTTGCGCCCACACCAGGCTGGCGGGATTGCCCGCCAGCGTGCTGGCCGCGCTGCCGCTGAGGCCCGCGGTCCGCGAGAACCAGAAGTTCGGGCAGTTGTACGACGGCGAGGGCGGGCTGAACTCGTTGCCGCACTGGGCGGTGACGGGCACCGTACCGGTCTTGTTGCTCACGTCCATATAGGTCTGGCCCACTTCGGCCGGGACCGGCGCAATATAGACAATGCCGTTGCTCGGCAAGCCGGGCCCGGTCACGCGCGCATAGCTCAGGGGGGCGTTGTTGACGACGCTGCCCGGGCCCGTGGCGTTGATCAGGAACTGGATGCCGTTCTGGAAGTGGCTGTAGCTATTGTTGCTCTTGCTGAAGCCGGGGTTCATCTGCTCGACACGCCGGATCTGGAGCTTGACGGTCACATCGACGGGCTGCTGGTTGCCGACCAGCCACCAGCTCGACGGATGCGCGCTGGTCGCGCCGTTGGCGATATTGCGTGCCGTCGTGATGATGTTGCCGGGGTTGCCGGCGGCGTCCAGGTAGCGGATGTTGAAGATGGCTTCGTCACGCCCCGAGGCCGTCGACGCGGCGGGATAGAACGCCATGATTTCCGGCACGCTGAACTGTGCGCCCGTCATGGTATCGCTGGTCAGGATGCCGTAGAGCAATTGCCCGAAGTAGAAGCCGTTTTGCAGGAAATCGATACCGGCTGCGTTGCTGCTGTCGGCAGCGATGTTCTGGCATGCGGACGCCACCCCGTCGACCTCCGGGCCGCCCTGGGACGCGCTCAGGTTGGCATTGGAGGACGTCACGCGCTGCGCGACGGGCAGCGCGAAGCAGGCCGAGAGCCCCTTGGCGACGGCCTGCGCGGCCTGCGGCAGGGCCGCGACGGCGGCCGGCGGCGCGGCGAGCGTGCCGCCGGTGCTGGCGGCGGTAGCAATGGCGATGGGCGTCGGGTTGTCGACGGTGGTCAGCGCCAGCTTGCCGGTGGCCGGGTCCGTGACCACCTTGACGATATCGAGCACCTGGTCGGCGGTATTGCCCACGCCGGCCGCCGTGGCAGCGGTAATGGCGGGCGGGGACGGAGNCGGTAATGGCGGTCGAGAACGGATCGTAGCTGGCGGGCGCGCCGATGGCGGCGAGCACGCTGGCGAGCTGCGCGACCACATTGGCGGTGACCTTTTGCAAGGCGGCGGCGTCCACCGTCTTGCCGCTGACGACAGTCAGCGGATTGCCGTCGGCGGAGAGTTGCGCCACGATGGCCGTGGTCAACGGCGTGGCGTTGAGGGTCAGCTTGGCGCCGGCGGCCGGCGTGACGGTGCTCACGCTGACCAGCGGGGCGGTGTTGCCGGTGGGGTCCGTGACGACCACGAAGAACGGCGCCACCTCGCCCGCCTTCAGGGTGCAGGTATAGGTGCCCAGCGCGCTGGTGGTGACCGCGGCTTCCTGGCAGGGCGAGGCGCCCGCGCTGTCGGTAATGGCCACATTGGCGTTGGCGAGGGCGGCGCCGGTGGCGGCCGTGCCGGTCACCGCGGACGCGGCCGCGGCCACGACCGGCTTGTCGCTGGTGGAACCGCTGCTGGCGCTATCGCTGCTCCCGCCGCCGCAGGCGGCCAGCGCCAGCAGCGCCGCGCCGCTCAGCGCGACCCCGAATGTCTGAAACTGAAGCTTCATTGGATTTCTCCCCCCTGAGAATGGATGCTGCACGTCTTGTGTTCTGGTGACCTTGTTTGCCGCGCCATGGCGCGTCCGGTGGCGCGACCCACGCCAACCCGGTCCACGCACGGGCGCGGACCGGGGGCCAGACTATCCAGCGCGCCGGAAGGAGGGAATCCCATAAACATGGCATGGCGTGCCGCCAAAGCATCGGGAAGCGGGAGGGGGAAGGGAGGAAGGCGGTGTGACCGGAGTCGCGGCGGCCCCGGTGGGCTGCCGGGCGGCGTGGTGCCGGCGGCCGGGCGGCCGCGCCACGCGCCTCAGATCCAGCCCGACTTGTGCAGCTTGCGCCAGAGCCCGCCGCAGGCCAGCACCGTCACACCGATCACCACCGGATACGCATAGTGGAACTGCAGCTCAGGCATGAAGCTGAAGTTCATGCCGTACAGACTGAACACCACCGTGGGAATGGCCAGGATGGCGCCCCAGCCGGCAAGGCGCTTGACCACCTCGTTCTGGCCCACGGTGACCAGCGCCAGATTCACCTGCACCGCGGTGGTCAGCATCTCGCGCACTACGTCGAGGGTGCGCACCAGGCGGCTGGCATGGTCCTCGATATCGCGGAAGTACGCGCGCAGCTCCTTGGGCACCAGCGCCTCGTGCAGGCGGATCAGTTGCCCGCAGATCTCCTCGATCGGGTAGACCGCGTTGCGCAGGCGCAGCACCTGGCGCTTGATGTGGTACAGGTGCTCGATCGCGGCGCGGTCGAACTCGTCGCGGAAAATGCCTTCCTCCAGCTGCTCGAAGGCGTCCTCGAGCCGGGTGACGATGGGCATGTAGTGATCCACCACGAAATCCATCAGTGCGTAGAGCACATAGCCCGGGCCGTTGGCCAGCGCGCGCGGATCGCTCTCGCAGCGCTCGCGCACCGGCGCGTAGCTGCTGCTCACGCCGTGGCGGACCGATACCACATAGTTGGGGCCGACGAACAGGTGGGTCTCGCCCACCACCACCTCCTCGTCCACCAGCTGGGCGGTGTTGAGCACGATGAAGATCGAGTCGCCGTAGGTTTCCAGCTTGGGGCGCTGGTGCGCGTCCAGGGCATCCTCGACCGCCAGGTCATGCAGGCCGAACTCCTGCTGCACCTTGCGCAGCAGCGGCAGGTCCGGTTCGTGCAGTCCCAGCCACACAAAGGTGCCGGGCACGGTAATCGCTTCGCTGATTTCGTCCACGCCCACGTCGCCCAGCCGCTTGCCGCCCCGGTAGGCCACACTATTGACGATCGCGCCCATGAGCACTCCGTTGTTCAGATGGCGCAATCGTAACAAGAGCGGCAGCGGAACGGCGCGCCGGTGTGCCGCTGCCTGCTCGCGGCGCCGAAGACAATGCATCCGCCCGGGAAAACGGGTCATCAACGCGCCGCATCCGGCACTGGCCTGCCTGCATCGGTCATTTGTTACAGTTCTGCACCCAGACGAAGTTAGAATGTCCCATTTCCACGGTCACCGACTATGTCCCAGAAGAAATCGCCACGCTTCGAGCTGCGCAGTGGCAATGTCGACGCCCTCCTACTCGCTCTCAAGACCGCTGACATCGCAGCGCTGCGGGACGATCTTCTGTCCCGCTTCGAATCGACCCCCGATTTCTTCTCCAATGATGTGGTCGCCCTGGACCTGCGCCGCCTGGAAGGCGACGACAGGGTCGCACTGGACACCGTGATCGAAACCCTGGCCCTGCTCAAGGCCCGCGCCATCGGCGTGGTTGCGCGCGAGGCGCAGCGCGGCTGGGCCGAGTCGTTCGGCCTGCCCCTGCTGGACAGCCAGAGCCGGCGCGGCGGACGCGACGAAGCGCCGCAGGCCGTAGCGGCACCGGCCGGGATCGAAGCCGAAGCCCAGGCCGAGGCACAGGCCGAAGCGAAGGCGCATGCCGAAGCCAAAGCCGCGGCAGCCGAGGTGGAAGCCGCGGCCGCGGCCGCCGCCGCGCTGGCCGAAGCCGCTTCGCGCGGCACGGCCACCATGCTGATCGACAAGCCGCTGCGCTCCGGCCAGCAGATCTACGCCGCCGGCGACGTCGTGATACTCGACCTGGTCAGCTACGGCGCCGAGGTGATCGCCGAAGGCAATATCCATATTTATGCCCCGCTGCGCGGCCGCGCGCTGGCGGGCGTCAAGGGCAACGCGCAGGCGCGCATCTTCTGCACCTGCCTGGAGCCCGAACTGCTGTCGATCGCCGGCATCTACCGCACCGCCGAACTGCCGTTGCCCGCCGATGTGCTGGGCAAATCGGCCCAGGTGCGGCTGGCCGGCGAGAAACTGATACTAGAACCGCTCCGGATGAAGTAACACCCGCCGCAGAGCCCAAACCACAGCAGCGCAAGCTTCAACCATTACTGGATCCAAGAGCCATGGCAAAAATCATCGTTGTGACCTCCGGCAAGGGAGGCGTAGGCAAGACCACCACCAGCGCCAGCTTTTCCGCCGGCCTGGCCTTGCGTGGCCACAAGACTGCCGTGATCGACTTCGACGTCGGCCTGCGCAACCTCGACCTGATCATGGGTTGCGAGCGCCGCGTCGTATATGACCTGGTCAACGTGGTGCAAGGCGAGGCCAACCTGAACCAGGCCCTGATCAAGGACAAGAAGTGCGAGAACCTGTTCATCCTGCCGGCCTCGCAGACCCGCGACAAGGACGCGCTGACCAAGGAAGGCGTGGAGAAGGTCATCAATGGACTGGTCGAGATGGGCTTCGAGTACATCGTCTGCGACTCGCCGGCAGGCATTGAATCCGGCGCCTTGCTGGCGATGTATTTCGCCGACGAGGCACTGGTCGTGACCAACCCCGAGGTGTCCTCGGTGCGCGACTCGGACCGCATCCTCGGCATCCTCTCGTCCAAGACCAAGCGGGCCGTGGACGGTGGCGATCCCATCAAGGAACACTTGCTGATCACCCGCTACAACCCCAAGCGCGTGCATGGCGGCGAAATGCTGTCGCTGACCGACATCCAGGAAATCCTGCGCATCAAGCTGATCGGCGTGGTGCCGGAATCCGAGGCGGTGCTGCACGCATCCAACCAGGGCACGCCCGCCATCCACCTGGAAGGCTCCGACGTGGCCGATGCCTACGGCGACGTGGTGGACCGCTTCCTGGGCAAGGACAAGCCGATGCGCTTCACCGACTACCAGAAGCCGGGGTTGCTTTCGCGCATCTTCGGCAACAAGTAAGGAGGGTCCACCATCATGTCGATTCTGTCCTTCCTGCTCGGCGAGAAGAAGAAGTCCGCCTCGGTTGCCAAGGAGCGGCTGCAGATCATCCTCGCCCATGAACGCACCGGCCATTCCGCGCCGGCCGACTATCTCCCCGCCCTGCAGCGTGAACTGGTCGCGGTGATTTCCAAGTACGTGAAGATCAGCGACCAGGATCTGCGCGTGAGCCTGGAGCGCCAGGACAACCTCGAGGTGCTCGAGGTCAAGATCGAGATCCCGCAGGGTTAAGCCGCGCCCCCTCGCCCGAAGTCCGGGCGGCGGCGGGCCGTCATGCGGTAGCTACCTGGCCATACCGTGGCCAGCCACACGCCTGCGCGCCACCGGTGCGCCCCACGACCGTGGGGAAAGCGAGATGACGCCGACGCCATCTCGCTATGCACCATTTAATAGTTCTGTCGCGGCGTCGCAACGCTTTTGCACCAATTGCCGGCAAAGGGCCCGTCAACGGTGGGCATTAGTGTCTAAATCTTTTCTGTTTTGTTAAATTTCCGCGAGCGTTTACACGAAACGTAAACTCGTTCGCCGCCGTGATCCGGCCGCGAACAAATACAGAACAGAAAAGGAGCCACATGAAGAGATCAGCCCTCACCCTTGCTATTGGTACGCTGCTGGCCGGCAGCGCCTACGCTCAATCGTCGGTGACCCTGTACGGCATCGTCGACCAGAGCCTGCGCTACACCAACAACTCGAACGCCAACAACGACAGCCTGTACCAGCTGACCAACGGCGCGATCACCAACAGCCGCTGGGGCATCAAGGGCAGCGAAGCCCTGGGCAACAACCTGAAGGCAATCTTCCAGTTGGAAAACGGCTTCGATCCGGATACCGGCAGGGCAAACCAGGGTGGCCGTCTGTTCGGCCGCCAGGCATATGTGGGTCTGTCCGGCGACTTCGGTACCGTGAAGCTGGGCCGCCAGTACACCGAGGGCTTCACTTTCTTCGGCGACTTCGATCCGCTGACGATCGGTAACTACACCGCCAACGCCTGGCCGTTCTTCCTGACGAACTTCCGCAATGACAACGTAGTCAGCTACGACGGCAAGTTCGGCGGCCTGAACGTGGGCGGCAGCTATGGCTTCGGCGAAAAGGCCGGCTCCTTCACCTCGTCGCAATACTATGGCGTCCGCGCCGCATACACCGTTGGCCCGTTCGGCTTCGGTGGCGTATACCAGCTCACCCGCGACGCGGCTGGCAACAAGCAGCAAATGTGGGGCGCGGCAGGTAAGTACAGCATCGGTCCGGCAAAGATCTTCCTGGGCTACATCGGCGGCCAGGACCGCACCGGCAGCGTCGACGCCAGCCTGAACGGCGACGCACTGGCAGCCGGTACCGCCAATCCGGTCCCGACCGGCAACTTCGCGGCAAACCCGCGCAAGGACATGACCGGCTACCTGGGCCTGACCTACCAGGTCACCCCAGCGCTGGCCCTGACCGGCGTGTTCTACGGCGACCACGTCCAGAACACGAACGGCGTGGCCAACAACCAGGGCAACCGCTACACCGGCGTGCTGCTGGCCGAGTACTCGCTGTCCAAGCGCACCCAGGTCTACGGCACCGTGGACTACAACAAGCTGACTGGCGGCACGAAGACCGAACTGCCGGGCAGGAACAACCAGACCGGTGTGGCCGCAGGTATCCGCCACATTTTCTGATTGTCCTTTCAGGCTTGACCTCTGCTCGCGCGGGGGTGGCGCCAAACGACAAAAAAGCACCTTCGGGTGCTTTTTTGTTTTTCATGACAGCACGGGCAGGCGCAGTTGCCAGGTGACCGGCCGGCCGGCACGGTTGTCCGCATCCGCGCTGCCGCCGATGTCGAGTATGCCGCCATGGCGCAACAGCACGCGGCGGCAGAACTGCATCGCAACCGGTTCCGCCGCCTGCGCGGCCTCGGCTCCGGGCACGAAGGCGACGGACAAGCGGCAGATGCGTCCGTCGACCTGCTGGCGCACCAGCGGCCGCGTGTCCCCGGCGGCGTCCAGTGCCAGGGCCAGCAGCACGCGCAGGGCTTCGGACAGCATCGCCGTGTCACCCCGTATCCAGACCCTGGCCCCCGCCAGATGGAGTTCGGTTCCGGGCCTGGCCGCCTGCCACAGCGCGTCGGCGGCCTCACGCAGCAGCGCGGTCAGGTCAAGCACCTCCATGCGATAACCGTGGACCAGCTCGCGCAACAGCCGCGCAATGCCGTCGGTGAGACGCAGCGAAGCCTGCGCATGGCCTGCCGCCTGCGCCGCGAACGCATCGTGCGCAAGCGCCTCGGGTGCGACCAGTTGCAGCTCGGCCAGTGCCAGGATGGCACTCTGCGGCGCGCGCAGGTCGTGCGACAGGGCGCGCAGGCCGGTTTGCCAGGACGCCAGCGCCTCGCTGTCATACGCCGCCACATCGATGGCGCCGGCGCTGGCCGGCAGGAGGCGCATGACGGCGGCGCATGCGTCGGCCTCCCGCTCCTCCCGCCCCGCCCCCATGTCGACAGCGAGGCGCCCGATACATTGCTCCGCCGCGCGCAGGCACGCCGCCAGCCGCGCAAGCCAGTTGCCAAGCCACGCCCTCATCGCTCGCCTCCAGTCAGTTCGAGCCGGTAGCCGAGCGTGTAGACGGGCTGCAGCCGCAGCCCATGCTCGGGATGCAGGGCCAGCTTGCTGCGCACACGCGATATATGCGTATCGATGGTGCGCGACAGCTGCGAAAGCTCGCGCCCCCACACGGCCGCCACGATATGGTCCCGCGACACGATGCGTCCTTCGTTGCGGAACAGCAGCACGGTCAGGTCGAATTCCTTGGGGGTCAGCCTGAGCGGCCGGGCCCGGTGGGCCACCGTGCGCGCGGCGCAGTCGATGACATAGTCGGCCAGCTTGACGTGCTCGCCGCCTGCGGCCGGGTCCGGGTAGGCGCGCCGCAGCAGGGACTGCGTGCGCGCCAGCAGCTCGCCGCGCCGCACCGGCTTGAGCATGTAGTCGTCGGCGCCCGCGGCGAGGCCTTCGATGACGTCTTCCTCGGCATTGCGGCAGGTCAGGAACATCACGGGCACGCGCCGGTCCAGGTTGGCGCGCACCCACATCAACACCTCCTTGCCGGAAAGATCCGGCATCTGCCAGTCGAGCAGCAGCAGGTCGAAGTTTTCTTCGCGCAGGTGCAGCAGCAGTTCGCGGCTGCGCCTGAAGGTCATGCAGACATGCCCGGCCTCGCCGAGTATCTGGCGGATCAGGGCCGCCTCGGCCGGTTCGTCTTCGAGAGAAGCGATCTTCATTCCCATGCTTGGTTGGCCGGTACGGCTTGGTAGCCCGCCGGTCTCGCGGTGATTGGCGCCGCTGGCGCCAGTGGGGCCCGACGCTGCGGGGCTATCCGCTATTAAAAACCGCGCGAAGACGCTTTCGGATGGGAATTTTCTCAAATTTCGCTAGCGATGGCTTTTTGCTTTCCGCTGCACACGGCACAAAGCTAAGATGCTCTGGCAGTGCCGCGCCATCCCGGCGCCGCCATGCGCAGCGCGGCGACCAGACCCGGGAGGCAGGCGCGCCGAAGCCCGCGCGCGAGGAGAGACTTCATGCGAATCGCTGTACTGGAGGACAACCCGGCCCGTGCCATGCTGCTGGAGCAGGCACTCAGCCTCAGCGGCCACGACTCGGTGCGCTTTCGCGAAGGCGGCGCGCTGATGCAGGCCCTGCGCAACGAGCCTTACGAGCTGCTGCTGATGGCCTGGGAGATTCCCGGCATCCCGGCACCGGACATATTGCAGTGGATACGCCGCACCCTCGGCGACGAACTGCCGGTCATGCTGCTGAGCCAGACCGGCGACGACGACCACATCGCCCAGTGCTTCGCGCATGGCGCGGATGCCTTCCTGGCTGCGCCGATCCGCCACGCCGAACTGGCTGCGCGGGTGGAAGCGCTGCTGCGGCGCATGGCGCCGGTGGCGCAGGCCCGCGGCGAACTCACGCTTGGCGCCTACCGCTTTGTCCTGGGCGAGCGGCGCGCCTATGTCAACGACCACCCGGTCAAGCTGGCGCCCAAGGAGTACGAACTGGCCGTGCTGCTGTTCCGCCATGCCGGCCAGTTGCTGCTGCGCCAGACCATCGAGGAAGAAATCTGGCAGCGCGACGTGCCGCCGGCATCGCGCACGGTGGACAGCCATCTCTCGCGCGTGCGCACCAAGCTCGCGCTGGGTCCGCGCAACGGCGTGCTGCTGTCCTCGGTATACGCGAGCGGTTGCCGGCTCGATCTGCTCGACCAGCCGGACCGGCCATCAGGGCCCGCGCACGGCGCCGGCAACGGCGGCAGTTGCCGCCAGCAGCCAGCCAGCCGGCGGTTCAGTCCGCCTTGATGCCCGCGTCCTTCACGATGCGGGCGTTGTCGTCATACTCCGCGCGGATCGCCGCGGCGAACTGCGCGGCGGTGCCGCCGGTGGGCACCTCGCCACCCTTGAGCAGGCGCTCGCGCACCTCGGGCTCGGCCAGGGCCTTGTTCAGTTCGGCATTCAGCTTCGTGACGATGGCCGCCGGCGTGCGCGCCGGCGCGAAGATGCCGAAAGTGGAAGTCAGGTTGGCCTTGGGGTATCCCAGCTCGGCGAAGGTCGGCACATTGGGCAGCGACTCGATGCGCCTGGGCGCCCCCACCGCGAGCGCGCGCAGCCGTCCGGCCTGCATGTGCTGCGTCAACATGGGACTGGCATTGGTGCTCATCACCTCGAACTGGCCGCCAAGCGCGTCGTTCATCTGTTGCCCGGCGCCTTTGTAGGGAATCAGCGTCAGGTCGGCCCCGGACTTCGCCTTGACCTGCTCCAGCATGACATGGCCGACCGTGCCCAGGCCCGACGTGGCCCAGCGCACCGAGCCGGGCCTGGCCTTGGCCTGTGCGAGCAGGTCCTGGAACGATTTGCCGCCGAAGCTTGACGTGGCGATCACCAGCACCGGCGAGTACATCACGCTCATCACCGGCGCGATATCGCGCTGCGGATCGTAGTTGACGTGTCCGACGTGCGGGTTGAGCGTGAGCGGGCTGGTCGAGGAGAAGCCCAGCGTATAGCCGTCCGGCGCGGCCTTGGCCACGGCGTCCATGCCGATGCTGCCACCCGCGCCCGCCTTGTTTTCCACCACCACCGAGGTGCCGGTCTGGGCCGACAGGCGCTCGCCGAGCGCGCGCGCCACGGCATCGCTGATGCCGCCGGTCGGATAGGCGACGATCAGGCGGATCGGGCGCGCGGGATACGCGTCGGCGGCAGTGGCGGCAAGCGGGCTGGCCAGGGCGGCGGCAGCCACCGAAACAGCAGCCAGCAAGGGAATTCGGCGGGAAGCGGACATGAATGGGGGAACGGCGAGGACGACGGTTGGAGACGGGACCGGCCGCGCTGGCGCCGCTGGGCGGCCCGGGACGGGTGCCGGCCTCAATGCAGGAAACGGGCGCTATCTTATCCGATCGGCCGCGCCTTCCGGCGCCGCCGGGCCACGGGGGACCAGCGGGCAATCGGTTACCCACGATACGAACAGCTCGTTGGCACGGTCGTACAGCCGCCATACGGTGCCGCACTCGCGGCAAGTGAAGGTGAGCATGCTGAACGGCACGCCGGCCGCACTCTGGCTCACCAGCGGGGCGGTGTGCTTAAGCGCCAGGCGCGCATGCGGCTCACGCCGGCGGGAATCCGCCGCGAGCGCGAGGCAGTGGTCACAGGCCGGCCGGGTGGGCCGCGGCGCGTTGGGGGGAGGCACGGCAGACGTCATGCCCGCCATGATGCCGTAAAAACGGCGCGCCTTTCACCCCTGTCGGTGCGGCAACGGCAATCGCGCGCCATCGGCTGCCTGCTGCCCCTGCCCCTGCTGCGCCGCAGCCACCGGCGCGCGCTGGCCCAGCCACACGCTTGCCAGCACCAGCAAAGCCCCTGCCATTTGTGCCGTGCTCAGGGTCTGGCCGAGCACCAGGAAGCCCAGCACCGTGGCGCTCACCGGGCTCAGCAAGCCCAGCGCGGACACCGCCGCCGTCGGCAGGCGACCGATGCCGCGAAACCAGAATGCGTAGCTGACGCCGGCGCCGGCCACGCACAGCCACGTGTAGCCAAGTACATTGGGCAGTGTCAGGCGCGCCGGCAGGGTTTCGAAGGCCAGCGCGAACGGCAGCAGGAACAGGGCGCCGGCGGTGAGCTGCCAGGCCGTGAGCACCAGCGGCGAGACCGGCGGACGCCAGCGCTTGGCCAGCACCGTGCCCAAGGCCATCGAGACAGCGCCGGCCGCGGCGGCGGCCACGCCCACGGCATCCAGCCGCGCGGCGGGCCCCAGCACCAGCAAAGCCACGCCGCCGATGCCCCCAAGGCCGGCCAGCCAGGCGGCAAGATGCGGCCGCGCGCCCAGCAGCAGCCAGGCCAGCAAGACCACCAGCAACGGCTGGATGGCCCCCACGGTGGCCGCAACCCCGCCCGGCAGGCGGTAAGCGGCAATGAACAGCATGGCCTGGAACAAGCCGATATTCAGCACGCCCAGCAACGCCGCCTTCCACCACCAGCTGCCGCGCGGCAGTTGCCGGCCCCAGGCCAGCATCGCCAGCCCGGCGGGCAGCGCGCGGATCACGCCGGACAGCAGCGGCTGGCCCGGCGGCAGCCCC
>NZ_JFJV02000056.1:33873-38898 GCF_000611145.1 Cupriavidus sp. SK-3
TGCTGCCCCAGATCAGCGGGGCGGAGGCGGTCAGCAGGATATCCGCCGCGCGTACCTGCGCCTGCGGGACCGGAGCAACCTGCCGGGATGACAGCGGGGGAGCGGACTGGGCGTCGGGCTTCATGTCGTCATGCCTTCATTTTTCTTCATGAAAAGAATCTTGATATCAAGATTTAAAATCCACTTTACGAAGTGAAAGGCTTGATGTCAAGATTCTTGTCACTCAGTCAAATCGCAGCACACATCATGGCCACCCGCGGCAACCCCAAGGCACATGGCGCAACGGCGCCCACCGACGAAGCCGGCGGCGGCGCGTCTCCCCAGGCCAGCCAGCCAGCCGAGGCGCAAGGCGATCGCGTCGACCGCATCCTGGCCCAGTGGGCGCGCGAGCGCCCGGACCTGGATGCCGCGCCGATGGGCATCATCGGCCGCGTCTGGCGCCTGGCGCGCCACACCGATCGCGCGGTGGAAGCGGCGCTGGCGCCGGCAGGCCTGAATAGCTGGGAGTTCGATGTGCTGGCCACGCTGCGCCGCTCGGGGCCGCCCTATGCGCTGTCGCCGGGTGCGCTGATCGATTCGCTGATGATTACCTCGGGCACCATGACCAACCGGCTCGACCATCTCGAACGCGCCGGGCTGGTGCGCCGCTGCCCCAATCCGGATGACCGGCGCGGGCTGCTGATCGAGCTGACGCAGCCGGGCCGCGACCGCGTCGACCACGCGCTGGAGGTGCACGTGGCCAATGAGCATCGCTTGCTGGAGCGGCTGACGGCCGCTGAGCGCAAGCAGCTGGCAGGACTGCTGCGGCGCTGGCTGCAGGGTTTCGAGCCGGCTGACGAATAACACTGTCCCTTACACCGGCGCGGCTTCGGGGCTCCCGGCCCCCGGCCTGCTATCCCTTCGACCGCGCCGATTACGCCCCCCGCCGCACCCCGGAGACTATCGCATGCTTCTGAACCTTCGCCCGCGCGCCAGCGCCCTTTCCCGCCGCCCGTCACTGAAGGCCGCCGCCACGCTTGCCGCTTTGCTCTGCGCCGCCGCGGCGCAGGCGGCGCCGGTGGAGCCCGCCTACCAGCTCTCCCAGCAGGAAAAGCCCGCGCTCATCGCCACCCTCAAGGACCTGGTGTCGATTGAATCGGGCAGCAAGGACATCGAAGGGCTGGACCGCATCGCATCGCTGATCCGCGACCGGCTGGCCGCCATGGGCGGCGACGCGAAGCTGATCGAGCCCACGGAGGTCTACCGCATGGAAGACACGCCCAGGCAGGTCGGCAAGATGGTGATGGCGCAGTTCAAGGGCACGGGCAAGCGCAATATCATGCTGATCGCCCATATGGACACGGTCTACCTGCGCGGCATGCTGGCGCAGCAGCCGTTCCGCATCGACGGCGACCGCGCCTACGGCCTGGGCATCGCCGACGACAAGAACGGCGTGGCGGTGATCCTGCATACGGTAGCCATCCTGCAGAAGATGGGCTTCAAGGACTATGGCACGCTGACCGTGCTGATCAACGGCGACGAGGAGATCAGCTCGCCCGGCGCGCGCGCCATGCTGACCACCATGGGCAGCCAGCAGGACGCGGTGTTCTCCTGCGAAGCCACGCGCGTGACCGGCGACCGCCTGTCGCTCGCCACCAGCGGCATCGGCGCGATCTCGCTGACCGTGCATGGCAAGGCCTCGCACGCGGGCAACTCGCCCGAACAGGGCCACAACGCGCTGTATGAACTCTCGCACCAGATCCTGCAGATGCGCGACCTGTCCAACCCGGACAGCGGGCTCAAGGTGAACTGGACGATCTCGTCGGCCGGCACCAACCGCAACGTGATCCCGGCTACCGCCACCGCACAGGCCGATGTGCGCGTGCTGCGCACCGCCGACTACGGCAACCTGGAGCGCACGCTGCAGGAACGCGTGAAGAAGCAGCTGATCCCGGGCACCAGGGTGGAAGTGAAGTTCGAGCGCCGCCGCCCGCCGCTGGAAGCCACCGATGCCGCGCGCAAGCTCGCCGCGCACGCGCAAGGCGTATATGCCGAGATCGGCGAGAAGCTGGCCGTGCATGACACCGCCGAAGGCGGCGGCACCGATGCGGCCTTTGCCGCGGCCGCCACCAAGGCGCCGGTGATCGAGCGCTTCGGCCTGCGCGGCTTTGGCGCGCACTCCAACGATGCCGAGTATGTCGACCTCAACTCGGTCACGCCGCGCCTGTACCTGCTCACGCGGATGATCATGGACGTGTCGCAGGACAAGACTGGCCGCTGATCTGCTCGCCCCGCCTGTCCCCGGAAGACTGGCAGCGCACGCGCTGCCTGCCGGTGGACGCAAAGCACCGCGTCATCGCCGCGTCGGATGGCATGGGCTTGCTGGCCGAGACCTTCCCGCTGAAGGACGACAACCACCCCACCGGCTGGTACGAGGCGCCGGACGGCGCGCTGGTGGCGTTTGCCCGCACGCCGGGTTACGAGACCTATCCGGGGCTGGGCTGGTATGGCGTGATCGTCCAGCATCCGGCCGGCGGCAGGCATCCGGCAGAACACGCCTGATGCGCTGACATGCCAGCCCCACAGGTACTCCCGGCACCGCGTGGGGTTGCTGCAATATGGCGCACAAGCACCGCGACGGCGCATGGAATCGAACACCGGTACGGCCGCGTGCCACCGCGCGCTGGCTCAGGCCAGCTTTTTGCGCCCGCCGAGGTCGGGCAGGAAGATGGCCAGCAGCCCAAGCAGCGGCAGGAACGCGCACAACTCATAGACCGACTGGATGCCATGCGTGTCCGCCAGCTTGCCCAGCACCGCGGCGCCGATGCCGCCCATGCCGAAGGCAAAGCCGAAGAACAGGCCCGACACCATGCCCACCTTGCCAGGGATCAGTTCCTGCGCGAACACCAGGATGGCAGAGAAGGCGGACGCCAGGATAAAGCCGATGATGAACGACAGCACGCCGGTCCAGAACAGGTTGGCGTGCGGCAGCATCAGCGTGAACGGCGCCACGCCCAGGATCGACGCCCAGATCACGCGCTTGCGGCCGATGCGGTCGCCGATGGGACCACCCAGGATGGTGCCGGCCGCCACCGCGAACAGGAACACGAACAGGTAGAGCTGCGAACTCTGCCGCGTCAGGCCGAAACGCTCCATCAGGTAGAAGGTGTAATAGGTGTTCAGGCTCGCCATATAGAAATACTTGGAGAACACCAGCGCCATCAGCACCAGCATGGCGCGCACCACCGTGCCGCGCGGCAGCGGTGCGTGCGCGGCGACCGCCTTGCGCTTGCGCGTGGTATGCGCCAGCTCGCGGCCGTACCAGATACCGATCTGCCACAGCACGGCGATGGCCAGCAAGGCCGCGAGCGAGAACCAGGCCACGCCGCTCTGCTGGTGCACGATCCATGCCGCCAGCAGCGGCCCCGTGGCGCTGCCCGCGTTGCCGCCGACCTGGAAGATCGACTGCGCCAGCCCGTGCTGGCCGCCCGAAGCCATGCGCGCCACGCGCGACGACTCCGGATGGAAGATCGACGAACCGGTGCCCACCAGCGCGGCCGCCACCAGCAGCACGCCATAGGTCGGCGCCACCGACAGCAGCAGCAGGCCGCACAGCGTGAAGCCCATGCCGATCGACAGCGACTGCGGCTTGGGATGCTTGTCGGTGTACAGCCCCACCACAGGCTGCAGCAGCGAAGCCGTGATCTGGTAGGTCAGCGTAAGCAGCCCGATCTGGGTGAAGCTGAGATTGAAGCCGCCCTTGAGCATCGGGTAGATGGCCAGGATCAGCGACTGGATCATGTCGTTGAGGAAATGCGAAAAACTGATCGCCCCCAGCACGCGGAAACCGGTCCGCTCGGCGGCGCCCTGCGTAGTGTGAAGACTCGGGGCCTGGCCCTGCGGCGAGGCGTTCGCGCCGCCTGGCGCGGTATCGATGCGGCTGCTCATGATGGAAACGGGGGCTGAGAGAAAACAAGAGGGGAATCCTGGCGCCCATCGTAAATGGCGCAATTCCGCCTGTCCTGCGAGAATAGGGCCGCAACCTTGGAGAAAAGGACATGCCCCGTCCCGTTACTCGCCGCAACGCCGGTGCGGATGCTGCGCCGTCCGCGCCACACGGCGCCATCGCCCCGCCCTCGGCCCCGCGCTATCCCGCTGATATTCCCGGCACCGACCGCGCCGACAGTTACGCGGCGGTGCCCGCCTATCTCCGCTACGACCGCAGCCTGATGCCGGTCACCGCCATGGCGGCCGACTACGTGTCGGGCCATGTCACCAAGCCGCACCAGCATCCCAACGCCCAGTTGATCCACGCCGTACATGGCGTGATGGTGGTGGCCACCGCAGAAGGCCAATGGATCGTCCCGCCCACGCGCGGCATGTGGATGCCCGGCGGCACCGTGCACTGGATCCGCATGGTTGGCCACGTGCGCATGCGCACCGCCTATATCCGCCCGGACGCCGCCGCCAACCTGCCTACACGCTGCACCGTGCTCGGCATCACGCCGCTGCTGCGCGAACTCATCCTCGCCGCGATCGACATTCCCACGCCTTACGCCGCCGAATCGCGCGACGGACGGTTGATGCGGTTGCTGCTCGATGAGGTGATGCTGGTGCCAACGCTGCCTCTGCACTTGCCGCGTCCCGCCGATGCCGGGTTGCGGCAGATCTGCGATGCGATTGTCGGGACGCCGGATACGGCGCTTACCTTGGCTGAATGGGGGGAGCGGCTGGGGGTGGATCCCAAGACGATACAACGGCGGTTTGCGCGGGAGACCGGGATGACGTTTGGGCAGTGGAGGCAGCAGGCGAGGTTGCTGGCGGGGTTGGAGGGGCTGGCCGCCGGGGCTAAGGTGGTGGATGTGGCGTTGGATCTTGGGTATGAGAGTCCTAGTGCGTTTTCTACTATGTTCAGGAGGCAGTTTGGGGTGCCGCCTAGTGGGTTTTTTCGGTGAATTGGTGCGCTGGGGCTGATGGGATTTTTTGGGGCGGTGTTGGTTGTTGCACCCAAAAGCCATACGACATCCCCCTGCGGGGGACGCCGGT
>NZ_JFJV02000057.1:0-798 GCF_000611145.1 Cupriavidus sp. SK-3
CGGCGGGCCGTGCGGCCTTCCAATGCCGTGATGCCGGTGCCAAGGAAGAGCGCCACGATCGCACGGTTGCGCAAGGCCGCCGGATCGTCCGCAGCGTGCGGCTGCACCCAAGCCTGCAGGCGGGCGTCCGCGTCCTCGGGCAGGTAGATGGGATCCGGCTCGGCCTTCGGCCAATGACCGTCGCGGACCAATTGACCGGCTGGATTGCTCTTGCGCACGCCGATGGCAACCAGGTGGCGACACAACCGGTCCAGCAGTTTCAGATAGCGCATGCGCGTGGCGGTACTGTAGCCGCGCGCACCGGGCGCCTGCCAGAAGGTATCGACATGGTCTGGGCCGAACGTGGCCACGGTGGTGTCGGCGTCGAGCAGATGACGCCGAAAGTGCTCGAACATGGCCTGATGCTGGATGATCGAGCGGGCCGCGAAAGGGCGCCGGTCCGCGCCGGCCGCCTCGCGGCGCTGCCAATCGGCGTAGGCGAGGGTGGGATTGGTGAGCCAGAGGGTGTCGACGGGTGTCATGACGGCATTTATATACTGAATTCCGCTTTCCCCGCACCCCTACCGCCTCTTCGAGGCGGACATAGCCTTCAGGTTAGCGGGGTGGAACCAGGCGGACAGATGCTCGCCGCCGTGTGGCGCTGGAGGGAAGGTCGCCGCCATGCTCATGCGCGATGCGGATGGCGCTTGAGGCGGGCGTAGCGCGGATAGCGGCCGTCGAGCATCTCTTCTATCGCCTGCTGGCGATCTCCGTCCTCAGGGTCGGGCGGGCACTCCAGCAGGTTTGTGTCTGCACAGA
>NZ_JFJV02000058.1:0-281 GCF_000611145.1 Cupriavidus sp. SK-3
AGTAGGCTGCAAACGAAGCCAGCGCAGCACCACCGCCCGGCAGGATGCCCAGCGCGGAGCCCAGGAAGGTGCCGCGCAACACGGCAGGCGCCATGCGCCTGAAGTCGGCCTTGGTCGGCCACAGGTTGGTGACGTGATCGGTGAAGGTCTCGCGGTGCTCCTTCTGTTCCAGGTTGGCGATGATCTCGGCGAAGCCAAACATGCCCATGGCCAGCGCGACGAAGTCGACGCCATCGGTCAGTTCCGGGATGTCGAAGGAGAAGCGCGCCGCGCCCGAGTTC
>NZ_JFJV02000058.1:502-20718 GCF_000611145.1 Cupriavidus sp. SK-3
AAATGCGGCAAGGATCAGGGTAGCTACGCAGCCGGCAAAGAACGAGCCCAGGCCGGCGGTGGCCAGCGCCACCCCCGCTCGCCCTCGCCGTGCCATCTGGTAGCCGTCGATGGTGGTCACCACGGACGACGATTCACCCGGCAGGTTGACCAGGTTGGCGGTGGTGGAGCCGCCGTACTGCGCGCCGTAATAAATGCCGGCCAGCATGATGAGCGCGGCCACCGGCGGCAGCGTGTAGGTCACCGGCAGCAGCATGGCGATGGTGGCCAGCGGCCCGATGCCGGGCAGCACGCCGATCAGCGTTCCCAGCAGGCAGCCGAGGAAGCAGTAGCCAAGATTTTGCAGTGTCAGCGCCGTGGAGAACCCAAGGGCCAGGTGTTCGAATAGTTCCATGAGGCTGTCTCCCTCGCCTGCAGTGAAACCCGGGCGGAGCATCCGCCGTAAGGCGGAGTCCGCATACCAGGCCGCGCGCTGTGTTTTGAATTGGCGCGCGAATCGGAGGACGCCGGCGCAGCGGGTCGCTGTGCAGGTTTCCCCCGCAGATCGTCATCGACAGCAGGTGCGCGCACGTCGGGCGCGCCTCAATGGCTTACCAAGCACGGTAGGCTTGCGTGCTTTCATCCGGCTTTCAGCGGACGCCGCTGCGGGTATGTCCCGATGCATTCCGATGCGCCGCAAGTGGCGCTTGCGGTTCTCGCATGACGGAAACACCGACGCCCCGCGCAAAAGACGGGGCGTCGTCACATTGCCAGCCAGCCCGGCAGCCTGCCTTTCCGCTTACTGCTTCATTGCATCCTTGCCCATGGCGTCCTTGCTCATGCTGTCCTTACTCATGCTGTCCTTGCCCGCCTTGTCCTTGCTCATCTTGTCGCTGCTCTTCTTCATCTTGTCCTTGCTCATCGCGTCCTTGTTCATGGTGTCCTTTGCCATGCTGCTGTCGTTGGCCATGGGCGCGGCATCCTTCTTCATGGCGTCCTGGGCGAAGGCGTGGCCCGCAAACAGCATGGTGGTTGAGAGCAGGGCGGTTGCGAACAGTTTGTTCATGGTGTTCTCCTTGGTTTGATAGCCAGTGTGCAAGCCGGCGCCATGCCGGCCAATTTCAAGCGGATCAGGATCCGCCGAACCAGTTGTATCCCTGGTCTTCCCAGTAACCGCCGGGATACGTGTTGGTGACGTACAGCGCCATGATGTGCTTGGGGTTCTTGTAGCCAAGCTTGGTCGGCATGCGCAGCTTCATCGGAAAGCCGTACTTGGGCGGCAGTGTCTGCCCGTCGTAGGTAAAGGTCAGCAGCGTCTGTGGGTGCAGCGCGGTGGGCATGTCGATGCTGGTGAAGTAATCGTCGGCGCAGCGAAAGCCCACATACTTCGCGCTGGTGTCGGCACCCACGCGATGCAGGAACTCGGAGAAGGGCGTGCCGCCCCACTTGCCGATGGCGCTCCAGCCTTCCACGCAGATATGCCGGGTGACCTGCGAGGTTTGCGGCAGCGCGTAGAGCTGATCGAGCGTCCAGGACGCTTTGCGTGCCACCAGGCCACCCACTTCCAGGCGGAAGTCGCCGGCGTCGACCTCGGGCACTTCGTCTTCGCCGTAGAAAGCATTGAACGGGAAGGGCCGCGTGATGCGGGATTCGTCGTAGGTAGGCGCGAGCCGGCCGGGATCGAACAGCCAGCCTTGCACGCGATCGTTGAAGCGCGATACCGCGGCAAGGAAGCGTTCTACCGAGGCATCGTCGGTCAGGCTGCAGCCGGTCAGCATCGACAGGCCGCCCAGCGTGACGGCGCGCTTGGCGAACAGGCGGCGCGAGGGCATATCGAGTTCGCGCACGGCATCGCGCAGGATCAGGTTCCGGTCGAGCGTGACGATGGGTTTGGGTTTGTTCATGGCGATTCTCCGCGAGGCGGCTCTCTGGATTCGGCGGGATGGCGTTCAGCGGCCGCGCAGCATGATCAGCAAGGTGCGCGGCACCAGCGCAACCATGGCCACATGCACGGCGGTGAACAGCACGATGGCGCTCATGCACACGAAATGGACCCAGCGCGCGGCGTCGTAGCCGCCCATCAGGTCGCGCAGCAGCGGGAATTGCACCGATTTCCAGATCGCCAGGCCGGACAGCACCGTCAGCACGATGACCAGCACCACGCCGAGATACATGGCCTTCTGGGCCGCGTTGTATTGGGCCAGGTCCGGGTGCGCCAGCCTGCCGCGCAGCGCCGCGGCCACATCGCGCAATGCCTCGCGCACCGACAGCGGCAGGAAGCGGCGGCGGAATCGTCCGGTAATGACGTTCATCAGCAGGTAGAACAACCCGTTGGCGACCAGCAGCCACATGGCCGCGAAGTGCCATTGCAGCGCGCCGCCCAGCCATCCGCCGAGCGTGATGCCCTTGGGGAAGTGCAGGCCGAACAGCGGCGATGCGTTATAGATGCGCCAGCCGCTCATCACCATGATGATGATGGCGATGGCGTTGAGCCAGTGGGTCAGGCGCACCCATGCCGGCTGGATGGAGGCGGACGCATGTCCGTGGCGGCCGGGCGCGGGCCGCGATAGCTGGGAGGCAGTATCCACCGTCGTTCTCCAATGTTCCCGTGGCGGCAGCGCATGCTGATGCAAACGGTTTGTGTGCCTTTGTCGACGGTGGCGGCACGAACTTACACGCGAAACGGGAAATTTTTCTGGCACGCGGGCGCGTCGGCAATGGGTATCCCCAAAGTCACTCAGCTGGCTCGGCGAAAGGAACAACGGACTGTCGGGCGACGCATGGGCGGCTACCCATGCTTCACAGTAGCATCGTGCCGGCGGGACACCAACGGTAATCCCTGCCTGGCCGCTCCGGCCGGGGAAGTCCGGCCGCGGGTGCCGCTACAATGCTGGCGGGCAGCGCGCCCAACGCAACGCTGCGCGTGCTGGCTTCGGCCGCGCCGCGCCATCCGTCGCCCTGCCACCATCCACGGACCCAGGATCTCCACATGCCTCTGACCGCCGAGCAGCTTATCGAATACATGGACTTCGCCACTAGCCTTGCGCAGGCGGCGGGCAACGCCAGCCTGCCGTACTTCCGTAGCGCGCCTGCGGTGGAGGACAAGGGCGGCCGCCGCTTCGATCCGGTCACCGAGGCCGACAAGGCCGCCGAGCGCGCCATGCGCGACCTGATCCGGGCACGGTATCCGGAGCACGGCATCCTGGGCGAGGAAGAAGACCGCGTGGCCGGCAGCTCGCCACTGACCTGGGTGCTCGACCCCATTGACGGTACCCGTGCCTTTATCACCGGGCTGCCGCTGTGGGGCACGCTGATCGCGCTCAACGATGGCCAGCGTCCGGTGCTCGGCATCATGGACCAGCCGTTCACGCGCGAGCGCTTCAGCGGCGACGGCCGGCAGGCCTGGCTTAACGGCGAGCTTCTGCGTACGCGGCCTTGCGCCGACCTGTCGCAGGCCAAGGTGATGTGCACCACGCCGGAAATGTTCGACGATGCGGCGCAGTTCGCCGCATTCCGCCGCGTGGCCGATGCCGCCAGGATGCAGCGCTATGGCGGTGACTGCTACGCGTATTGCATGGTCGCCGCGGGCCATGTGGATGCCGTGGTGGAAGCCGGCCTGAAGGCCTACGATGTGCAGGCGCTGATTCCCATCGTGGAAGGCGCCGGGGGCATCGTGACGAGCTGGACCGGCGGCGACGCACAGCAGGGCGGCACCGTGGTGGCCTGCGGCGACCGGCAATTGCACCAGCAGATACTGGCGCTGCTGAATGCGCCTGCCTGATCACGTCGAAGGCCGCGGCTGAGGACGCAGGGCTTGCTATCATGCTGGCCGCGACGTCCGGCGCGGGAAAAGCCATCCCGGCCCGGACTTAACTATGCAGTAGGGAAGAAACCAGAAACATGATGTCAAACGCTTGCGGCCTCGATTTCGGCACGTCCAATTCCACGGTGGGCTGGTGCCGGCCGGGACAACCCACGCTGTTGCCGCTGGAAGATGGCAGGTTCACGCTGCCTTCGGTGATCTTTTTTCATTCGGAGGATCCGCTGGTCAGCTACGGCCGGGCCGCGCTCGGCGACTACCTGGCAGGCTATGAAGGCCGGCTGATGCGCTCGCTGAAGAGCCTGCTGGGCACTTCGATGATGGAAGACAGCACCGAAGTCATGGGCCAGGCCATGCCTTTCCGCAAACTGCTGTCGCATTTCATCGGCGAACTCAAGCAGCGCGCGGAAACCTCGGCCGGCGCGAGTTTCGACAAGGTCGTGCTGGGGCGCCCCGTGTTCTTCATCGACGAAGACCCGAAGGCCGACCAGCTTGCCGAGCAGACGCTGCGCGAGATTGCCGCGGACGCCGGCTTCAAGGACATCGAGTTCCAGTACGAGCCGATTGCCGCGGCCTTCGACTACGAAGCCACGATCTCCCGCGAGGAGCTGGTGCTGGTGGCCGACATCGGCGGCGGCACCTCGGACTTCTCGCTGGTCCGCCTGTCGCCCGAGCGCGCCGGCAAGACCGACCGGCGCGGCGATATCCTGGCCAATGGCGGCGTGCACATCGGCGGCACGGATTTCGACAAGAGCCTCAGCCTGGCGAGCGTGATGCCGTTCCTGGGGCTGGGCAGCGAACTGCGCAACGGCAAGGCGATGCCTTCGGGGCAGTATTTCGACCTGGCCAGCTGGCACACCATCAACCTGGTCTACACGCGCAAGGCGTGGTCGCACGTGATGGACAACTATCGCGATGCGGCCGACAAGGTAAAGCTCGACCGCCTGATCAGCCTGATCAAGCAGCGCGCCGGCCACTGGCTGGCGATCCAGGTGGAAGCGGCCAAGATCGCCTTGTCGGGCGAAGCGCAGACGCAACTCGACCTCGGACGTATCGCGCCGGGAGAATCCATGGCGATCACCCGGGCGGACTTTGACCAGTCCATCGGCAAGCTGGTCGGCAAGACCGAGGTAACGGTGCAAGCGTTGCTGCGCGATGCGGGCGTGCAGGCGGACGCGATCGACACGGTGTTGTTTACCGGCGGCTCGAGCAGCGTGCCCCTGCTGCGCGAGCGGCTGTCCGAACTGATCCCGGGGGCGCAGCGGATCGAGGGCGATTTGTTCGGCGGCATTGGCTCCGGCCTAGCGCTGGATGCGCGCCGCAAGTTCGGCTGAGCGCTTCGCGTCCGGCAGTGACCCATTGAAGGCCGGCGCCACGCGCCGGCCTTCATGCGTTCATCCCCTCATGCTAATGTCCCATCTTCGCGAATACGCGCTTTCGAAGAGGCACCACATGCATGCGGGTATCGTCGAAGCCAGCTACGGTTCCGATCCGGTCGGCCTGGTCAGCGGCTTCCGCTTCCTGCCCGGCGAGCCGGGCCAGCCCATGGATTCCGCCGCCGCGGCCATGTGGCTCAAGCAGCCCCCGCGGGGCGACGAGTTTCTCTGGCTGCACTTCAACCTGTCGCACAGCGCCTGCGAGCGCTGGCTGAAGAACCAGCTCGACCTGCCAGAAGGGTTTTTCGAAGCACTGCGCGAAGGCTCGCGTTCCACCCGCATCGAACGGCTGGACGTGGCGCTGCTTGCCGTGGTCAACGACGTGATCTACAACTTCGGCGTGAGCTCCACCGATATCTCCACGCTATGGGCCTGCGCCGACCGCCGCATCCTGGTGACGGCGCGCATGAAGCCCTTGCGCTCGGTCGACCAGTTGCGCGCCTCGGTGCGGCAGGGCGAGCTGTTCCACACGCCGCTGGCGCTGCTGGTGCATTTGCTGCGCGACCAGGCCGATGTGCTGGTGCGCATCGTGCGCGAAACCAGCGGCACCGTGGACCAGGTCGAGGATCGCCTGCTCTCGCAGCGCCTGCATGGCAACCGCGCCGAACTCGGCTCCATGCGGCGCGGACTGGTGCGCCTGCAGCGGCTGCTGGCGCCCGAGCCCGGCGCGCTGTTCCGCCTGCTCAACCGTCCGCCGGCGTGGCTGCAGGAGCAGGATATCCAGGACCTGCGCGACTCGACGGAAGAGTTCTCGCTGGTGCTCAACGACCTGGCCGCCCTGGTCGAGCGCATCAAGCTGTTGCAGGAAGAAATCGCGGCCAAGCTTAACGAGCAGACGAACCGCACGCTGTTCACGCTGACGCTGGTCACCGTGCTGGCGTTGCCGATCAATATCGTGGCGGGCTTCTTCGGCATGAATGTGGGCGGCATTCCGCTGGCCGATCATCCGCACGGCTTCTGGGTGCTGGTGGTGCTGGTGGCCAGTTTCACCGTGCTGGCCGGCCGCTGGGCTTTCCGCAAGCAGGGGGATTACTAGCGTCCCGGGGACGGGTTTCATGCGGGCGTCATAACCTGCTGCTAGCCTGCCAGTCACCGCGTTGTTGCGAACAGGAGTGAGCGATGAGACCAGACGAGAACGAGTTGATTCGGCGCATCCACCGCGAGGTGGCCGATCACTATGACGAAGAACTCGAGCTGGAGCTGGAAGACCACCATGTCGATACGCTGTTCGGCGAGGGCGGCGGCGGGCTGGACGATGAAGAGCGCGCCGCGCGCCGACAGTATTTCCGCGAACTGTTCCGCCTGCAGGGCGAACTGGTCAAGCTGCAGAGCTGGGTGGTGGAGACCGGCCACAAGGTCGTGATCCTGTTCGAGGGGCGCGACGCGGCGGGCAAGGGGGGCGTGATCAAGCGCATCACCCAGCGGCTCAACCCGCGCGTGGCCCGTGTGGCCGCGCTGCCCGCGCCGAACGATCGCGAGCGCACGCAGTGGTATTTCCAGCGCTATGTCTCGCACTTGCCCGCGGCGGGCGAGATCGTGCTGTTCGACCGCAGCTGGTACAACCGCGCCGGCGTCGAGCGCGTGATGGGCTTCTGCACCGACGACCAGTACGAAGAGTTCTTCCGGTCGGTGCCGGAGTTCGAGCGCATGCTGGTGCGCTCGGGCATCCAGGTCATCAAGTACTGGTTCTCGATCTCGGACGAGGAGCAGCACCTGCGCTTCCTGAGCCGCATCCACGATCCGCTCAAGCAGTGGAAGCTCAGCCCGATGGATCTCGAATCCCGCCGGCGCTGGGAGGACTACACCCGTGCCAAGGAAATCATGCTGGAGCGCACGCATATCGACGAGGCACCGTGGTGGGTGGTGCAGGCGGTCGACAAGAAGAAGGCGCGCCTTAACTGCATCCATCACCTGCTGCGGCAGATGCCCTACGAGGAGCGCGCGCAGCCGCCCGTGGTGCTGCCGCAGCGAGAGCGGCACGAGGACTACATGCGCCAGCCGGTGCCGGAGACCATGATCGTGCCGGAAGTCTATTGATCATCCGGGCAGGGGCGCGCCAGCATTGCCCTGCCCGATCTCCGGGGCGTCGCAGAAGCCTGCGCTTCCGCCTCGCCTCGGTCCGTCTTCTTCGCCTGCCGCAACTCGGCCTCGCGCTGCGGCCTGGCTTCGATGATCTTCCGCCGGCGCTTCTTCTTGCGTGTATTCCACGCCTTGCATTCCGGGCGCGTGCACAGGCAGCCCCTGCAGTAGCCGGTCGCGTCGTCGAACTTGCCGATCTTGATGCAGGGCGATTTCACGCTCATGTGGCGCTCCCGCAATCGGCGCGCCGGAGGATGAAGTCGGC
The DNA here is from genome assembly GCF_000611145.1 of Cupriavidus sp. SK-3. NCBI lineage: Bacteria > Pseudomonadati > Pseudomonadota > Betaproteobacteria > Burkholderiales > Burkholderiaceae > Cupriavidus > Cupriavidus sp. SK-3. Next base: position 8,081 of record NZ_JFJV02000058.1, read on the forward strand.
GACATCGTCGCGCACCGGGGCCAGCCAGTGCAGCGGGTCGGAGAAGGCACCGATCAGCAAGGTGTGGGAGAGCCGCGCATAGCTGCGGTACTGCACAGGCACGCCGTTGCGCGCCAGGCGCTGGGCCATTTGCGCGGAGTTGCGCTGCGGGTTGACCAGGCGGTCGCCTTCGTCCACGCCGATAAAGGCGGCCGGCGAACGCGCGTCGGCGTGGTCGATAGGCTGGGAGCCGGGCGGGTAGTCGGGGTGATGGAACACCGGCTTCGCCTGCGGATTGACGATCGGCAGGAAATCGTAGGGCCCGGCCAGCCCGATCCAGCCGCGCAACTGGCCGGGGCTCAGGTCGACGCGGGCGAGCCAGCGCGCATCGAGCGCGAGCACGGCGGCGTTGTAGCCGCCCGCGCTGTGTCCCATCACGAACAGCCGTTGCGGATCGCCGCCGTAATTGGCGATCTCGCGCCGTGTCCAGGCGACGGCACGGGCGTTGTCCACCAGGAAATCCGGATAGCTGGCCTCGGGGTAGAGGCGATAGTCCGGAATCACGGTCAAGATGCCGCGCGCGGCCAGGGCTGCCGCGACGAAGGCGTAGTCGGCCCGCTCGCCGCTGTTCCAGGTGCCGCCGTAGAAGAACACCACCACCGGCGCCTTGCCGGAGCAGGCCGGCTCGCGGGGCGCATAGATATCGAGCTTGCCGCGCGCGCCGTCGGCATAGGGCACGCTGGCGGTGAGGGCATAGGCTTTGCTTTGGGTCAGGCCATTCAGCACGTCCGACGTGGAGCACGCGCCCAGCCCCACCAGCGGCAGCACCGGCAGCAGTGAAAGCAAGCGCGGTCTGGGCATGGGCTGGGCTTCCTGGCAGGTGATTTTTTCAAGCGCCGCCGGTCATTCTTGCATATACCTTGCATAGACGTACGGTGTCCCCTTGTTGTAGCGCGCCGCGGGACCTGGCGCCACGGGTTTGCCGCGCGCACATGAGTGGGGCGCAGCAATATGGATGCCGCGCCAGCGTGCCCGCGCGGACCTGCCGCCGGCGTCCTTTCGTGAACGCGCTCGCCATGGGAGATATCGCTTGTTCGGCACCTGGGCATGGATCATCGGTGCGCTGCTAGTCGCCATCGGGCTGATCGGCTCGGTGGTGAAGCGCCTGCCCATTTCCTTCTCCGCGCTTTACCTGCTGTTCGGCATGTTGCTGGGCCCGTTCGGCTTCGGCCTGATTCATTTCGATATCACCCGTCGCGAGCATGTGGCGGTGCTGGAGATCGTTACGGAAATCGCCCTGCTGGTCTCGCTGTTCGCGGTGGGTTTGCGCTTGCGCGCGCATCCGCGCGATCGCATCTGGCGCCTTCCGCTGCGGCTGGCCACGCTGGGCATGCTGCTCACCATTGCCATGCTGGCTGTCATCGGGATCTGGGCAATGGGGCTGCCGCCCGGCGTGGCATTGCTGCTGGCGGCCATCCTGGCGCCCACCGATCCGGTGCTGGCTTCCGATGTGCAGGTCGACGACACGCAGGACCGTGACCGCACGCGGTTCAGCCTGAGCGGGGAGGGCGGGCTGAACGATGGCTCCGCCTTTCCCTTCGTCATGCTGGCGCTTAGCCTGCCGGGCGCTGCCTGGCTGCGCTGGGTATGGCTCGACCTGCTGTGGGCCACGCTGGCGGGACTGGCGGTGGGCTGGGGGCTGGGCTGGCTGTGCAGCCGCGTGGTGCTGGCGCTGCGCAAGCGCCTGGGCGGCGCCCTGGGGATGGAGAGCTTCTTCACCATCGGCCTGATCGGGCTGGCTTATGGCGCCGCGCTGGCGGTGCATGGCTACGGCTTCCTGGCGGTGTTCGCCGCCGGCATCGCCATGCGTCACGTTGAACACGAGGAGAACCAGGACGTCGCGCCCGACGAAGTGCTGGGCGCAATGACGCCTGCCGAACACGAGCGCGCGGCAGTGCACCAGGACAAGGCCGCCGCTTACCTGGCGCATACCGTCAGCGAGTTCTCGCTGGACCTGGAGCGGCTCGCCGAGCTTAGCGTGATGGTGGTGGTGGGCGCCTTGCTTTCCACGCGGCTGCTGCGCGGGGAATACCTGGCCCTGGGGCTCGCGCTGATCCTGGCCGTGCGTCCGCTTGCCGTCGCGATATCCACCATCGGGGTCGCGCTGCAGCCAGCGCAGCGGCGGCTCATTGCCTGGTTCGGCGTGCGCGGCATCGGCTCGGTCTATTACCTCGCCTTTGCCCTGGCGCACGGCGCCGATCCCCGCTACGCGGCCCTGCTGGCCGACGCCACGCTGTGCGTGGTGGTGCTGTCGGTGGCCCTGCATGGTTCATCGGCGACGCCGCTGATGGCCATGTACCGGCGCTGGCGCGGTGCCGCCAAGGCCTGAAGCCGCCGGCTTCGCGGCCACCTCCTGCACGATTGCGCGGTCCGCGCCGTACCCATGCCAGGACGGTTTGCACGCTCTGCAATGACGCCGGTTCCTAAAGCTCTTGTGCCCGGATGCCGATATTTGTGCTGGTCCCGGCATCTTCCGCCGGTGCCGGCACCCAAAGGACAAAAATCGGAGCTTTCAGTATGACGGGAACCACTTTCCGCCGCCGCGCAGGCTTGCTCGCAGCATGGCTTGCCGCCGCCTCGGTCGCCGCCTGCGGCGGCGGTGGCGATGCACCCGCTACCAGCCAGACGGCCGTGCCGACCAGCAGCGCACCCGTTGTGCCCTCTGTGCCCGCGGTGCCGGTCATGCCGGCCCTCGCTCCGGCCTGCGGCGGCTGCAGCGCCGCGGACGGCAGCAATTACTCGGGCTCGGGTGTCGGCGTCTGGTCGGCCTCCAATACCACCGGCGCCGCCGCCGATCTGCCGATTTCCATCGGTGGCGTGAGCGGAAAATCGGTGACGCTGCTCTACACCAATGGCGCGGCCGAGCAAGCCATGCCGGCGCTGTCGCTGTCGGTCATCCAGTCCGAACTGGCCAATCTCTCGATCCAGTCGGCCGAGTCGTTGTCGTCCACGCAGGACGAGCGCACGCGGCGCGATATCGCCGAGTTCAATCGCGCCGGCTGGGCGGCACTGGCCGGCGGCAAGCGCGTTGCCAGCTTTTCCGAGATGGCGCCGCCGCCGCCGCACGCTACCGCGCTCAATTCCACGAAGACCTGGTATCACACTGACGGCACGCGCCGCCTGGCTACGCTGACCCAGCAACTGCCTGCAAGCGATGGGACGGTCGTCAACATCTGGGTGGAAAACGCCGAAGCGTCCAACATCGGCAGCCCAATCGTCAACGAACTGCTCACCAGTTTCGCCAGCGCTGGCGGCATCTACGACATGCTGACCCAGGTCGGCGGCCCGCTGTGGGGCGCGCACAGCTACAACAACCTGATTGCCGCCAGCAGCCAGCCGATCGATATCGTCATCCTCAACTTCGACAAGAACGGAAAGGCGGGCGGTACCGTGGGTTATTTCTGGGGACTGCATAACCTGACGGCTGCCTCGGATGCGCGCAGCAACGAATCGCTGTCGCTCTATCTCGACTCCGAGACGCTCCAGCTGGCCGGCGCAGCAGGCATGAAGGCAATGAAGATGACCATGGCGCATGAGGGAATGCATATGCAGAACTTCTATCGCCGCAGCGTCAAGGCCGGCCAGAAGTATGCATTCGATACCTGGCTGGAAGAAATGTCCGCGATGATGATGGAGGACTTCGCCAGCTACAGCATCGATTCCAGCTATAACGCGATCCGTGACGTGCGCTTCCTCGACTACCTGTCGCAAGGCAATGGCAACTTCAACTGCAATCTGCTGCAGTTCACCGGTTTCGGCGCGACCTGCGAGAGCTATTCGGTGTCGGGCAGCTTTGGCGGCTTCCTCGACCGGCAGCTTGGCCTGGCCTTCTACAAGGATCTGCTGAACCGCACCAGCAGCATGGATTCGAAGACCGTGCTCGACCAGGCCATCAAGGCGGCGCGTCCGGACTCCGGCTTCGACCAGGAACTGTTGCGCTGGACCGTCACCAGCAACTCGCTGATGCCCGCGGCCTCGTCGCCGGCGCGCTACGGCTACCCGGCCCGCGTCGACGGCGGCTTTATGCTGCCTCTGATCGATCCGGACCTCGCTAAGTACCGCTCGGTGCGCAAGCTGCCCAGCGCGGTCGCCGTCACGCTGCAGCCGTACGGCAGCTTCCCGGTAGTCCGCGGCAATGTGGGCACGACGTACAGCGAAACGGTGCGCGTGCCGGCTGGCACCACGCTGTCCGTAGTGGTGTACTGATACTGAACGCGCAACGCGCGGACACGCCGGCTCCTCTCCGGCGGTCCCCGGGCGGCGGCATCCGCCGCCCGGCCCGCCAACCCATCGAACCTCATGCACCGAATCCTGATCCTGATTGCCGCACTGTCCGTCGTGCTTGCCGCGTGCGTGCATGCGGTGCCCGCCGGCAGGTCCATTGCCTTGACGGGCACGGTCATGGTCAAGGGCAGCGCGTTGTTCCAGCAGCCTATGCTGGTCACCGCCGACGGCGAGGCCTGGGTTCTCGAAAAATTCCCCGTGGAACAGGCCCAGGCCCTGGGCAGCCAGCGGGTGACAGTAACCGGCGTGGTGCTGCGCGCAAACCAGCCAGGCACCTGGGCGCCGGCCATTCGCGTCGAACATGTGGACGCCGCGCCGGGCGAGCCTTCGCGGTAGACGGACGCCGGCAGGCTGCAAGATCCTGATGGCGCACATGAAGTCTTTTGACTGACTCGCACAAAGCACGTCGCCCCCGTGCCGGCGCGGCAACGCTATCCTTGCGGCTGTCTTTCCGTGCCTGCCAGCCTTATGACCTTCGTCGTTACGGATGCCTGCATCCAGTGCCGCTACACCGACTGCGTCGATGTCTGCCCCATGTCGTGCTTCCACGAAGGGCCGAATTTCCTTGTGATCAACCCCGACGAATGCATCGATTGCTCGATGTGCGTGCCCGAGTGCCCCGTGGGCGCGATTTACTCGGATGAGGATCTGCCAGCCGGCCAGCGGCATTTCCTGGCCCTCAATGCTGAACTCTCGCGCCAGGCTGGCTGGAAGCCGCTGCTCAAGGCCAAGGGCCCGCTGCCCGGGCACGAACAATGGGCCGGGCGGGACAACAAGCTGCCCATGCTGCTCAAGGATGCCGCGCAGTCCTAGCCCTGGCCGCGTCCCCCGGCGTCCTCGGGAAAGGCTTCATCCAGCGTCAGTATCGTACCGGTCAGGCTGCCGTCGTAGCCGGGCAGGGCATCCACCACCTGCCGGAAGCTGCCGCTCCTGAGCGCCGCCACGGCGCCGGCAAGCGCCGGGCTCTGCAGGCGCTCCCGCTCGATGGCAAAGAAATACCGCTCCTTGAGCACCGGCACGAAATCCAGCCCGAAGCGCCGCGCCGCCGTTTCCACGCCGAACCCCGCATCGGCCATGCCACTGCCGATATAGGCCGCCACCGCCGCATGGGTGAACTCGCCATTGCTGTAGCCCTCGATCCGGCTGCTGTCGATGCCGCGTGCTTCCAGGATCAGATCCAGCAACAGCCGCGTGCCGGAACCGGTCTGCCGGTTGACGAAGCGCACATCGGCGCGGCACAGGTCCTGCAGCGTGGTGACCTGCAGCGGATTGCCGGGGCGCACGAAGATGCCTTGCGAGCGCACCGCCAGGTGGATCAGCAGATGCGTCTCGGGGCGGATCCACGTGGCGAAGCGATCCAGCGTCTTTTGCTCGAATTCGCCGATCGGGACATGAAAGCCGGCAATATCGCAGGCGCCCTGCGCAAGTGCCGCAACCGCCTCAAGGCTGCCGCAATACTTCAGGTCGTGGCGAACCTGGTGCGCATCCAGGAAATCGTGCAGCGCGGCCACCGCGAAACCATGACTGGCGTGCAGCCGCAGCGTGGGGCCTGACTGGTCGACCAGCTTCTTCAGCTCTATCTCCAGTTCCGACGCCAGGCTTTCCAGCGTGGGGGACAGCCGCGCGGCAATGCGTTTGCTGGCCCACACCAGTTGCTGGGCCAGTGGCGAGAGCGCCGTGCCGCGGCCCCGTGTCTTGGCAATCAGCGCGCCGCCGAAGAGCGCCTCCGCATCGCGCAGGATGCCCCAGGCGTAACGGTAGGACAGCCCGGTTGCCTGCGCCGACTGGCTGATGCTGCCGGTGCTTTCAATCAGGCCCAGCAAGGCCACGAGGCGGGACACGTCAAGTGCCGGGCCGGCGCCTTGCTGGTCGTCGCGAATTTGCAGATGGGGCAGGATCGAGATGCGAATCATATGAGAAAAATAGCATATTGCTCGAACGTGGCCAACTGCCTATAGTCCGCTCAAAGAGGCAGATAAACCGAAAAAAGCCAGCTAAAACAGCAAGGCAACATGGCTTGTGCCCGTTCAGCGTCCCCATGATATGAAAAAAATAGCATATATAGCGGCAACCGGAAACCGGTTTGCCGCGCCCCGCAGCAGTTCCTGGCCAGACGCGCAAGCCAATGCGCCACACCGTCTGCCCCCGGCCCCGGACTTTGGATCCATTTTTAGCGCCGGGCCGTGCTGCGTCACCAGGAGACCCGATGTCCTCACCAACTGCTGAAGCCCGGCGCGACCGGATCGCGCACATCGTAGCCACGCGCCGCGACATGCCCGGCGCCTTGTTGCCCATCCTCCACGAGATCCAGGACGCGGTAGGCTACGTGCCCGCCGACGCGCTGCCCGAGATTGCCCGCGCGCTCAACCTGTCGCGCGCCGAGGTACACGGCGTGGTCACCTTCTACCATCACTTCCGCGACAGCAAGCCGGGCCGGCATGTGATCCAGGTCTGCCGTGCCGAAGCGTGCCAGTCGGTCGGCAGCGAGGCGCTTGCCGCCCACGCCGAGCGCGTGCTGGGCTGCGGGTTTCATGAAACCACCGCCGATGGCGAGTTCACGCTGGAGCCGGTGTATTGCCTGGGCCAGTGCGCATGCGGCCCGGCCGTGATGGTCGGCGAGCAACTGGTGGGCCGCGTGACGCCGCAGCGTTTCGATGCTCTGGTCAAGGCTTGCGCGGATGCGTCGCAGGATCGGGCAGCGGAGGTGCAGGCATGAGCGTTACCGTCTTCGTTCCCCGCGATTCCAGCGCGCTCGCCATGGGCGCCGACGACGTGGCGCGCGCCATCGCGCGCGAAGCCGCGGCGCGCGGCGCCACCGTGGAGTTGGTGCGCAACGGCTCGCGCGGCATGTTCTGGCTGGAACCGCTGGTCGAGGTGCAGACCGCCGCCGGACGCGTGGCTTATGGCCCGGTCACGCCGGACGATGCCGCCGCCTTGTTCGACGCCGGCTTCCTGGCGGGCGGGCCACACGCGCTGGCGCTCGGCCCCACCGGGGAGATCCCTTTCCTCAAGGGGCAGGAGCGCCTGACCTTCGCCCGCATGGGCATTACCGATCCGCTCTCGCTGAATGACTACATCGCGCATGAGGGCTACGCCGGCCTGACCCGCGCGCTGGCGCTGGACGGTGCGCAGATCGTGCGCGAAGTGACCGATTCCGGACTGCGCGGCCGCGGCGGCGCAGCCTTTCCCACCGGCATCAAGTGGCAGACCGTGCTGAACGCGCAGTCACCCACCAAATACGTGGTCTGCAACGCCGACGAGGGCGACTCGGGCACCTTCTCCGACCGCATGGTGATGGAAGGCGATCCCTTCATGCTGATCGAGGGCATGACCATCGCCGGCCTCGCGGTGGGTGCGCAGCACGGCTATATCTACGTGCGCTCGGAATATCCGCACGCCATTGCCATGCTGGAAGCGGCCATCGGCATCGCCCATGCCGCCGGGTGGCTGGGCGACGATATCCGCGGCAGCGGCCGGCGCTTCCGCCTGGAGGTACGCAAGGGCGCGGGCGCTTATGTGTGCGGCGAGGAAACGGCGCTGCTCGAGAGCATCGAAGGCAAGCGCGGCGTGGTGCGCGCCAAGCCGCCGCTGCCGGCGATCGAAGGTCTGTTCGGCCAGCCCACCATCATCAACAACGTGATCTCGCTGGCCACCGTGCCGCTGATCCTCGCACGCGGCGCGCAGTTCTACCGCGACTACGGCATGGGCCGCTCGCGCGGCACGCTGCCGTTCCAGATAGCGGGCAATGTGCGGCAGGGCGGGCTGGTGGAGAAGGCGTTCGGCGTGACCCTGCGCGAGTTGCTGGAGGACTATGGCCAGGGCACGCGCAGCGGGCGGGCGATCCGCGCGGTGCAGGTGGGCGGTCCGCTGGGCGCCTACCTGCCGGTTTCGCGGCTGGATACGCCGATGGACTACGAAGCGTTCGCGGCTTTCGGCGCGGTGCTGGGACACGGCGGCATCGTGGTGTTCGACGACACCGTCGACATGGCGAAGCAGGCGCGCTACGCGATGGAGTTCTGCGCCATCGAATCCTGCGGCAAATGCACGCCGTGCCGGATCGGCTCGACGCGCGGCGTCGAGGTGATCGACAAGATCATCGCGGGCGACCAGCCGGTCAGGCACGTGAAGCTGGTGCGCGACTTGTGCGACACCATGCTGGGCGGATCGCTGTGCGCCATGGGCGGCATGACGCCGTACCCGGTGCTGTCGGCGCTCGACGGATTCCCGGAAGACTTTGGCGTGGCCGTGCCCGCCAAGGCTGCCTGAACGCAGCGCTACGGCATACCGAACCGGCGCTGCCTCTGCGCCCTCTGAATCACCAGTACGCGGCCCGCGGCCGCAGCGGGAGTCCGCCTTGAATACACGAAACGAAATCGATTTCGGCACGCCGCCCAGCGATTCGCAACAGCAGGTCACCCTTGAGATCGACGGCGTCGACGTCACCGTGCCCGCCGGCACCTCGCTGATGCGGGCCGCCGTGCAGGCGGGCGTGAACGTGCCCAAGCTGTGCGCCACCGACAGCCTCAAGTCCTTCGGCTCGTGCCGCCTGTGCCTGGTCGAAATCGAAGGGCGGCGCGGTTTCCCGGCCTCGTGCACGACCCCGGCCGAAGCCGGCATGAAAGTGAAGACGCAGACCGACAAGCTGGCCGACCTGCGCCGTGGCGTGATGGAGCTGTATATCTCCGATCACCCGCTCGACTGCCTGACCTGCCCTACCAACGGCAACTGCGAACTGCAGGACATGGCCGGCGTGGTCGGCCTGCGGGAAGTGCGCTACGGCTATGACGGCGCCAACCACCGTGCCGAGGCCAAGGACGAGTCCAACCCGTACTTCACCTACGATCCCTCCAAGTGCATCGTGTGCAACCGCTGCGTGCGCGCCTGCGAGGAAACCCAGGGCACCTTCGCGCTCACCATCAGCGGCCGCGGCTTCGGCTCGCGCGTGACAGCGGGGCAGGGCGACAGCTTCATGGACTCCGACTGCGTGTCGTGCGGCGCCTGCGTGCAGGCCTGCCCCACCGCCACGCTGGCCGAGACCTCCATCATCCGCATGGGGCAGCCCGAGCACAGCAAAGTCACCACCTGCGCCTACTGCGGCGTGGGCTGCGCCTTCAAGGCGGAGATGAAGGGCAATGAAGTGGTGCGCATGGTGCCGTACAAGAACGGCCAGGCCAACGAGGGCCACTCGTGCGTGAAGGGCCGATTCGCTTTTGGCTACGCGACCCACAAGGACCGCATCCTGAACCCGATGATCCGCGCCAGGATCACCGACCCGTGGCGCGAAGTGTCATGGGAAGAAGCCATCAGCCACGCGGCCTCCGAGTTCAAGCGCATCCAGGCCAGGCATGGCCGCGACTCCATCGGCGGCATCGTGTCCTCGCGCTGTACCAACGAGGAAGGCTACCTGGTGCAAAAGCTGGTGCGCGCCGCCTTCGGCAACAACAACGTCGATACCTGCGCGCGGGTTTGCCACTCGCCCACCGGCTACGGCCTCAAGCAGACGCTGGGCGAATCGGCCGGCACGCAGACCTTCCGCTCGGTGGAGAAGGCCGACGTGATCATGGTGATGGGCGCCAACCCCACCGATGGTCATCCGGTGTTTGCCTCGCGCATGAAAAAGCGCCTGCGCGCCGGCGCCAGGCTGATCGTGATCGATCCGCGCCGCATCGACCTGGTCGATTCGCCGCACGTGCGCGCCGATTTCCACCTGCAACTGCGTCCAGGCACCAATGTGGCGGTGGTGACCTCGATGGCGCACGTGATCGTGAGCGAAGGCCTGATGGCCGAATCGTTTATCGCCGAGCGTTGCGAGGACCGTGCCTTCCAGCAATGGCGCGATTTCGTCATGCTGCCGGAGAACTCGCCGGAAGCCATGGCCGGAATTACAGGCATCCCCGCCGAACAACTGCGCGGCGCGGCGCGCCTGTATGCCACCGGCGGCAACGCCGCGATCTATTACGGCCTGGGCGTGACCGAACACGCGCAGGGTTCCACCACCGTGATGGGCATCGCCAACCTGGCCATGTGCACCGGCAATATCGGCCGCGAAGGCGTGGGCGTGAATCCGCTGCGCGGCCAGAACAATGTGCAGGGCTCCTGCGATATCGGCTCCTTCCCGCACGAGCTGCCGGGCTACCGCCATGTATCGGACTCCACCACGCGCGGCCTGTTCGAGTCCGCCTGGAATGTGGAGATCAGCCCGGAGCCGGGCCTGCGCATTCCCAACATGTTCGAGGCCGCGCTGTCGGGTAGCTTCATGGGCCTGTACTGCCAGGGCGAGGACATCGTGCAGTCCGACCCGAATACGCAGCACGTGGCAGCCGCGCTGTCGTCGATGGAATGCATCGTGGTGCAGGACATCTTCCTCAACGAGACCGCCAAGTACGCGCACGTGTTCCTGCCGGGCTCGTCCTTCCTGGAAAAGGACGGCACCTTCACCAACGCCGAACGCCGCATCTCGCGGGTGCGCAAAGTGATGCCGCCCAAGGCGCGCTATGCCGACTGGGAAGCCACTGTGCTGCTGTCCAACGCGCTGGGCTATTCGATGGACTACAAGCATCCGTCCGAGATCATGGACGAGATCGCGCGGCTGACCCCCACCTTCAGTGGCGTCAGCTACCAGCGCCTGGAGGAACTCGGCAGCATCCAGTGGCCGTGCAACGATGCTGCGCCCGAGGGCACGCCCACCATGCATATCGACGCATTCGTGCGCGGCAAGGGCAAGTTCATCATCACGCGCTACGTGCCCACCGCAGAGCGGGTGAATCGCAAGTTCCCGCTGATCCTCACCACGGGCCGCATCCTGTCGCAGTACAACGTGGGCGCGCAGACGCGGCGCACCGACAACGTGATGTGGCACGACGAAGACCGGCTGGAGATCCATCCGCACGACGCCGAGGAACGCGGCATCAAGGACGGGGACTGGGTTGGCGTGCAAAGCCGCGCGGGCGAAACGGTGCTGCGCGCCATCGTCAGCGAGCGCATGCAGCCGGGCGTGGTCTATACCACCTTCCACTTCCCCGAGTCCGGCGCCAACGTGATCACCACCGACAACTCGGACTGGGCCACAAACTGCCCCGAGTACAAGGTCACCGCGGTGCAGGTGATGCCGGTGGCGCAGCCGTCCGAATGGCAGCGGCAGTACCGCGACTTCCACGAGCAGCAGATGCAGTTGCTGCAGGCGGCCAGCGCCGAGGCGGGTTCGGCATGACGCTCTGCGAACTCGCCGCGGCCAGGCCCGATGCGGTGGCGCCTTTCAGCGAAGCCGAGCCGCCTACGCACAGCACCTTCGCCGTCAATCGCTGCCGCCTGGGCGAGCTGGCGCTGGAGGACGACGAGATCGCCGAGGAGGTGCCGGTCGCGCTCGAGTACAACGGCATCTCGCATGCGGTCATGCTGGCCTCGCCGGCCGATCTCGAAGACTTCGCGCTGGGCTTCAGCCTGAGCGAAGGGCTGGTGGCAAGCTCGCGCGACGTTTATGAGATTGAGACCGAGGTCCGTCCCGAGGGTATCGCGGTGCAGTTGCGCATCGCGGCGGAAGCCTTCGCCGCGCTCAAGGATCGGCGCCGCGCCATGGCGGGCCGCACCGGCTGCGGGCTGTGCGGCACGGAATCGCTGCAGGAAGTCATGCGCGCGCCGGCGCCGGTCAGCAGCAAGGCGAGTTTCAGCGATGCGGTGCTGTACGCCGCGTTCGGGCAGTTGCAGACGCGCCAGGAACTGCTGCGCCATACCGGCTCCACGCACGCCGCCGCCTGGTTGCGCGCTGACGGCCAGGTAGCATTGGTCCGCGAAGACGTGGGCCGCCACAACGCGCTTGATAAACTGATCGGCGCGCTCGCACGCACCGGCGAGGACCGCTCGCGCGGCGCCGTGCTGGTCACCAGCCGTGCCAGTTACGAGATGGTGCTGAAGACCGCCAGTGCCGGCGTTGGCGTGCTAGCTGCCGTCTCAGGGCCGACCGCGCTGGCGGTGCGTCTGGCGCTCGATGCCGGCGTTACGCTGGCTGGCTTTGTGCGTGCCGGCCGCCACGTGGTCTACTCTCACCCCCAACGTTTGCACAGTAGGACGGAACAGGCATGAACTCGGACAACCTTGTCAAGATGGCGAACCAGATCGGCACATTCTTCGAGGCCATGCCGGACCGCGAGGAAGCGGTGGCGGATATCGCAGGCCATATCAAGCGTTTCTGGGAGCCGCGTATGCGGCGTGCGCTGCTGGCGCGGATGGACAGTGGTGGAGACGCCGGGATGGATGAGATTGTCCTGCTGGCGGTGACTCGGCATCGGGGGGTGTTGGAGTGATGGGGGGGGGTTGCT
>NZ_JFJV02000059.1:0-17524 GCF_000611145.1 Cupriavidus sp. SK-3
CAGCACCGCCACCCGGCAGGATGCCCAGCGCGGAGCCCAGCAGCGTGCCGCGCAGAACCGCAGGCGCCATGCGCTTGAAGTCTTCCTTGGTCGGCCACAGGTTGGTCACGCGGTCGGTGAAGGTCTCGCGGTCTTCCTTCTGCTCCAGGTTGGCGACGATTTCAGCGAAGCCGAACATACCCATGGCCAGCGCGACGAAGTCAATACCGTCGGTCAGTTCCGGAATGTCGAAGGAGAAACGCGCGGCACCCGAGTTCACGTCGGTACCGATCAGACCCAGCAGCAGGCCCAGCACGATCATCGCAACCGCCTTGGGCAGCGAACCCGAAGCCAGCACCACGGCACCGATCAGGCCCAGCACCATCAGCGAGAAGCATTCGGCGGGACCGAACTTGAACGCCAGTTCCGACAGCGGCGTAGCGAACGCAGCCAGGATCAGGGTTGCCACGCAGCCGGCGAAGAACGAGCCCAGGCCCGAGGTTGCCAGCGCTACCCCTGCCCGTCCCCGCCGTGCCATCTGGTAGCCATCGATGGTGGTCACAACCGACGACGATTCACCCGGCAGGTTGACCAGGATGGCGGTGGTGGAGCCGCCGTACTGCGCGCCGTAGTAAATACCGGCCAGCATGATCAGCGCGGCCACCGGCGGCAGCGTGTAGGTCACCGGCAGCAGCATGGCGATGGTGGCCAGAGGCCCCAGGCCCGGCAGCACGCCGATCAGGGTACCCAGCACACAGCCCAGGAAGGCGTATGCCAGGTTTTGCAGCGACAGCGCCGTGGAGAATCCCAAGGCAAGATGGTCAATCAATTCCATATGGCCGACTCCTTAACCAGTAATGAAAGCAGGCCACACCGGCATCTGCAGGTTGATGCCGTACACGAAGGCGCCCATGCTGATCAGCACCAGCACGATGGCGTTCAGGATCGCGCCCTTCCAGCTGAACTCATGGCTGGCCATCGACGACACCAGCACCAGCACGAACACCGACAGCACCATGCCGAGCGGCTTGAGCAGCAGGCCGAACAGCACCACCGAACCCAGGATCCACAATAGGGTCTTCAGGTCCCAGCGGGCGAGCTGATCCTTCTCCCCCTTGCTCGATAGCGAACCGATCAGAACAAAGGCACCGAGTACGGCGAGTACCAGACCGAGCAGAAACGGAAAATATCCGGGGCCCATCTTGGCGGCTGATCCCATGGAATAGCCGCGAGCGACGAAGGAAAAGCCCAGTCCGACCAGAATGAACATCAGGCCGGAGGCAAAGTCCTTTTGGCTGCGTATGCGCAAAACGATTCTCCTCAAAGTACATAGAAGCGGTGCCCTCCACACACAGGCTCTTGCATGCGAAGGCGGTTCGATCGGCAGGGAAGATGCTGTCCCTGCAGGTTGGCTCGAACATTAGAGAGGCGATCTTTCAGCTTGCTTTCATTTGTCTTGGTTTAGGGGTATTCACCGATACGCACTGAAATTCCCTGAAAAAATATGCATCACGTCGTGATGTATTAACGAAAGACGCATGAAAGGGAACCGAAGGGAAATCGAAGGGAAACTGAAAGCGAACTGAAGGGGAAGGAAGCCCGGAGGACACCAGGAACCGCGAGATCGGATATGCGCCTGGCACGAACACGCGAGCGCCGGCTGCCTGCAGAGGGCACCGAGCGCGAGGCATTCAAGGTGGAACACGCGGCAAGAAAACACGGACGGCATGCATCCGCTTTGACCACGGCAAGCACGATGCCATAAACAACTTTCGATTGCCTTTCATGCCGCCGCGCGTGGCAGCCGCGGCATCCGGGGCGGACTCTGCGATAATGTCAGAGCACGAACATGACAAACGTATTGATCCATGAGCCATCCCGCCTCGCGCCGCCCGCCTAGCCCGCCCCCGCTCCCCGCCATGACTGCCGCGGCGCACGCCGTGCCCCGTCCCGGCGAGGGCAAACGCGGCGAAAGCGGCTACCTCGGCTATCTGCTGCGCCAGGCCGGCGCCGCCAACCGGCTGCGCATGGAGCGCACACTGGGGGACCTCGGCGTCACCTCTCCGCAATTCGTGGTGCTGACCATGCTGGGCGCCTATCCCGGCTTGTCCAATGCCGACCTCGCCAGGCTCGCCTTGCTGACGCCGCAGACCGTCAGCGTGATCGTGGCCAACCTGGAAAAGGCCGGATCGATCCGGCGCCAGCCCCATCCGGTGCACGGCCGGATCCAGAACATTGTGCTGACGCCGGCCGGCGCCGCGCTGCTGGCCACGTGCCGCGAGCGCGCCCTGCAGAATGAAGCGCAGTTGCGCGCGGGCCTCACGGAGCAGGAGGAACAGGTGGTGCGGCGCTGGCTGGCCGGGCTGGCCAGGGGAAATGAAAGTGAAAGTGAAAGCGGCCCCGCTGAGCACGGGGCCGTCCTGGAGTGATGCAATGCGGCGTGCCGGACGCCGCCAACCGGTGCGCTCAGTCAGCGCCCTGCTTCGACACCTCGCGCGGTTCGCCCGCCATCGCCGCCTCGCCGGTGCTGCCGGCGCCAACGGTGGACAGGGCCTCCTCGCACGGCGTACCCATGCTGGTGTCGGGCGCCTGCGGCGCGAACTCCGGCTCCGGCGCCGGGCTGGGTGCCGCCGGCAGGATATGGCTCGCGCGCCAGTTGCCGAAACGGTAGTACGCGACCGCCAGCGTCACCGAGACGATCGAGCCCAGCGGAAAGCTCCACCAGATCGCATCGGCGCCGATGGTGCGCTCGAGTACCCAGGCAAACGGCAAGCGCACCACCCACATCGACAGGAAGAGAATCACCAGCGGTGCCATCACCGCGCCAGTGGCGCGCACGGTGCCGAACAGCACGATGGTGAAGCCGAACAGGATGAAGGACCAAAGCACGATGGCGTTGATATGTTGCGCGATGCCGATTGCCGTGCCGTCATCGGGCAGGAAGAGGCCGAGCGAATGGCGGTTGAACAGGTAGATCAGGCCAACCAGCGCGCCCGTCATCAACAGGTTGAACAACAGCCCTACCCGCGTGATGCGGGTCACGCGATCCCACAAGCCAGCGCCTACGTTCTGCGCCACCATCGACGACACGCTCGCGCCCACGGCCAGCGCCGGCATCTGCACGTAGGTCCATAGCTGCGAGGCCACGCCATACGCGGCAGTGGTCTGCGAGCCGTGGCGATTGACCAGCGACATCATCACGATCGCGGACGACGAGATCACCACCATCTGCAAGCCCATCGGCAGGCCCTTGGCCACCAGCGCGCGCAAGATGCCGGTATCGGGCCGCAGGTAGGCCAGCTGATGCCGGCGCAGCGCGAGGAAGTGGCGGCGGCGGTAGAGCACCGCCAGCATCGCGGCCAGGCTCACCAGTTGCGCGATCAGCGTGGACAGCGCCGATCCCGCGATGCCGAGTTCAGGAAACGGGCCGATGCCGAAGATCAGCAGCGGATTGAGCAGCACGTCCAGCCCCACCGACAACACCATGAAATAGAACGGCGTGCGCGAATCTCCCGCGCCGCGCAGCGTCATCATCACGAAGTTGTAGAAGTACATGAAGGGCAGCGCCAGGAAGATGATGCGCAGGTAGCTGATGGCCAGCGCCCTGGCATCGGCCGGCGTATCCATCGCGGCAAGGATGTCTGGCGTGAAGGCATAGCCGAGCACCGCGGCAATTACCGACAGCAGGACGAAGAAGGTGGTGCTGGTGCCCACCACGCGGCGCGCCTCGCCCAGGTCGCGCGCGCCCACAGCTTGCCCGATCATGATGGTGTTGGCCATGCTGATGCCAAACACCACGCCCAGCAGGAAGAACAGGATGATGTTGGCATTGGAGGTGGCCGTCAGCGCCGCCTCGCCGAGAAAGTGCCCGACCCACACCGAATTGATCGAGGCATTGAGCGACTGCAGGATATTGCTGCCCAGCACCGGTAGCGAGAACAGCAGCAAAGTGCGGCCGATCGGGCCCGTGGTCAGCCGGGCTTTGGATTTTGTTGGCATGTTCGAGTTTGTCTCGTGTTCTTATTGCGCCGGACACGCATTCGTGTCATCAGGTGACAGGAGCAAGGCTTGTTTCATAATTCCGCAGCGCGAGCTGAGAGTATGAAGTCGCGGGGACTTCGCCTGTTACTGCTCCCCGCTGTTCCCAAATCGGAGGAACGGCCTCCGCCCGTCAACCGAATGGCAGTGAGCCCAAGCCTCGGGCTCACGCGCGATAGCCGGTAGTTCAGGCTCAGCTTACAGTGGTAAGCGAAGCCTTTAAACACCTTTTCGGAGCCCATGGCCGCCTGGCGCGTGCTGCTGCTTAATGCGCAGCGTGCGCAGGACTGCTTTGCAAGCTGGGAGGAATTCGGCCTTGCCTTTATCGCCGGCCGCCGGCAATGGGTTGCGGCGTTCCGGGCCGACCCGATGGGCAAAACCTTCGATGAAGCAAGCCTGCACCGGCTCCTCGCCCCGCCCAAGGGAGTCTGGGCAACGCTGGCATGGCCGGACCTGCCGGCATTCAGCCCAGAGCCGCTCTGAGCCGCGCGAGCGCCGATCACCCCGCCACCGAATGCGGATTGCGCAGTGCCGCCAGGGTGGCGGCACTGCGTCAGCGCCTGGATGCCTCGCGATAAGCCGCGATGCGCGCCTTTAGCCCCGGACGGGCGGCGGAACGCACCAGTTCGGCTAGCTGCGCGGCGCGCGCCGCATCGGCCGCGCCGGGCCCGCCCAGCGTGGCGGCGTGGATGGCCGCCTGCGTCGGTGCATCGAGCCGGCGCGCACGCGCGGCCAGTGCCGTAAGCGCGGCCGCGCGTGCCTCCGGTTCCACCACGGTGCCGGCCAGGCCGGCGGCCAGCGCTTCTTCTGTCCGGACGGCTCGCCCGCTGGCGATCCATTCCCGCGCCGTGGCCACGCCAACCAGCCCCGCCAGCCGCGCGCTGCCCAGCACCAGGCCAAAGGCCGCCCCCGGGAAGGCGAAGCTGCTGCCCTGCGCGACCCAGCGCTGCTCGCAGGCTGCAAGCAGGTCGGCACCCGCGCCCATGACCCGCCCCTGCACCAGCGCTACGGTGGTGAAGGGCGCGCCATGCAGGCTTTGCAGCAGCAGTTCGACGCGCACGAAACGCGCCAGCAGCGAATCGTCGCTCTCGCTATCCAGGTCGCCCAGGTCGAAACCGGTGCAGAAATGCGTGCCCGCGCCCTCAATGGACAGCAGGCGTGTGCCGTCGTGGTGGCACGCCTGCACCGCCGCCGCGAGCGCCTCCACCAGCGCGGCCGACAGCGCATTGCCGCGCCCGGGCCGGTTCAGCGTCAGCCGGGTGACGTCGCCCTGTTTGTCTGCCAGCAGGATGTCTTGTGTCACCGCTCCCCCCTCACGTCGCCGCCTGGGCCCACAAGTTGGGCACCAGCGCGTTGGAGTAGCCGGAGATGAACGGTTTGGTCTCGCCGCTCGCCGCGTCGTAGACATGGCGCCGGATGCGGCCGATATTGCCGCCATACAGATGGATGCTGACCGAGACCTGGTCGTCGTGCGCATTGCGCACGCGGTGCACGTCGCCCAGCGTGGGCGATACCGCGGCCACCTGGCCGGCGGACAACAGGACCTCGCCGCCATCGGCCACCAGTTTGCCCGCCTCGGCACGGTAGTGCTGGTCGAGCTCAGCGCCGCGCAGCACGCCGATCAGGCCCCACACGGTGTGATCGTGCACCGGCGTCTGCTGGCCCGGCCCCCAAACGAAGCTCACCAGCGAGAAGCGGTCGAGCGGATCGCCGTAGAGCAGGTGCTGCTGGTAATAGACGGGATGCGGCCGCGCCATCGCATCGGGCAGCCAGTCGTCGTGCGACACCAGTTCGCGCAGCGGACCGGTGGCGCCGGCCAGCAGCGCGGCCTCGTTACCGGTATCGGGCCCGGTTTTTTCCACCAACCGGCTGATGGTGGCGACGAACTCACGCAGCCGTTCGATCTTGTCGTTCATCATGCTTTCCTGGAAGTGTCATGGTCCGCGCCGCCCACCGGGTAGCGCGCGCGAATGGCGTCGTTGTGCTCTCCCAGCGCCGGCGGATCGCGGCGGATCGGCAGCCCCTGTCCATCGAAGCGCAGCGGCGAGGCGAAGGTGCGCGTCTGGTGGCCGCCCGGCAACGTCAGCGGCTGCACCCACTCCATATGCGCGACCTGGGGATCGTCCAGCGCGGCGGCGTAGTCGTTGATGCGCGCATGCGGCACGCCGGCGGCATTGAACGCCGCGATCCAGTGCGCCACGCCGGCTCCCGCGAAACGCTCTTCCAGCAGCACCTTGAGCGCAACCTGGTTGGCGGCACGGTCGCGCGTGGTGGCAAAGCGGGCATCGGCCGCCAGCGCCGGCAACTCCACGACCTTCACCACCTCCAGCCAGAGCTTCTGATTGCCCGCGGCAATGGCGAAGTAGCCATCGGCGGCGCGGAAGGCCTGGTACGGCGCATTGCGCGGATGGGCCGAGCCGAGCTTGACCGGGCTCTTGCCCGTGCCGAAGTATTCGCTGGTCTGCAGCGCGGCGATGCCAAGCGTGCAGCCGTACATCGGCACGTCGATATGCGAACCCGCGCCGCCGGCTCGCACCCGCGCCAGCGCGCTGGCGATGGCGAAGGCGGCGTAGAGCCCCGAAGCGAAATCCGCCAGCGGTACGCCGCACTTGACCGGTGCGCCATCGGGCTCGCCGGTCACGCTCATGACCCCGGCCGCCGCCTGGATGGTCAGGTCGAAACCGCCCTCGCCGGCGCGCGGGCCGCTCTGGCCATAGGCCGACACCGAGCAGTACAGCAACTGCGGCTTGTGCTCGCAAAAGCTCGCATACCCCAGGCCAAGCCGGTCCATCACGCCGGGACGGTTGTTCTCGATCACCACATCGGCGTCCAGGATCAGTTGCCGCGCCAGCGCGACGTCGGCCGAATCCTTCAGGTTTAGCGCCACCGACTGCTTGTTGCGGTTGAGCGAGGCAAAGTTCTCGGAAAACCCGTTCGACAGCGGCGGCCACTGGCGCAAGGTGTCGCCGTCCGGCGGCTCCACCTTGACCACCTCGGCGCCCATGTCGGCCAGCAGCATGCCGCAGAACGGCCCGGCCGCCACGGTACAGAACTCCACCACCCTGACCCCGTGCAGGGGCAGGTCCATCTCGCTGACATCGTGCATCTGAATACCCGGAAAACGTTGACGGCCCGGCTGACTCCCGGCTTTGGACCGCGATGCGGGCCATTATATTCATGTTCCAAAATAGGCTACAATCGTTCCACATTTGAGAACCAATGCCGGGTGCGCCACACACGGCAAGTCCGACATGAACAACACCTTGATCAAAGGCCTGGGTGTCATCGAACTGCTGGCCCACAGCGACCGCCCCCTCGGCCTGACGGAGATCGCCGCCCACCTGGGCCTGGCCAAGAGCAATGTGCACCGCTTGCTGCAAGCGCTGACCGATCTCAACTATGTGATCCGGGACGCCTCCGGCACCGGCTACAGCGCCTCCATCAAGCTCTGGGAACTGGGCTCGGCGGTGCTCTCGCGGCTGGACCTGCGCCGCCATGCCGAAGCCTGGATGGACAAGCTGATGCACACCAGCGGCGAAAGCGTCCACCTGTCCGTGCTGGATCGCGGTGAAGTGGTCTATGTGCACAAGATCGACAGCCCCAACCCGGTGCGCGCCTATACCCAGATCGGCGGCCGCGCGCTGGCGCATTGCGTGGCCACCGGCAAGGCCATGCTGGCGTTCCAGCCGGACGCCGCGCTGCAGCGCATGTCGGCCGCGCTGGCGCCGTCCACGCCCAACAGCATCGTGGAGCCGGAGCGCTTCCTGCAGGAAATGGAAAAAATCCGCAAGCAGGGCTATGCGGTCAATCGCGGCGAGTGGCGCGAGACCGTGTATGGCATCGCCGCTCCGATCAGCGACGGCAACGGGCATGTGATTGCCGCGGTCGGGCTGTCCGGACCCGCCGAGCGCTTCAAGCCGCAGAAAATCAAGGGCTTCGCCGACCTGGTGCTGAATGCCGCCACGGAAATCTCCGACAGCCTCGGCGGCGGTGCCCGGCACAATGCGCTGGCCCTCGCCACGCGCAGCATGGTGGCGGTGCGGCGCACCTGAGCGGAAGAGAACGCAAATGGCAATTCCAGCGAACCGGGAAGAACTGCTGAAGGCGATGCAGAGCACGTATGCCAGGCTTGCGGCGGAACTGCAGGCCGTGCCAGCGGCGCGGGCTTCGGAGCAGACCATGGAAGGCCACGCCGGAGGAACACGCATGAGCGTGTGCGATCTTGTCTCCTACCTGATCGGGTGGAACACGCTGGTACTGCGCTGGACGTCCCGGCGCGCGCAAGGGCTGGAGGTCGATTTCCCGGAAACAGGCTTCAAGTGGAACGAACTGGGGAAACTGGCGCAGAAGTTTTATGCGGACTACGCCGGCCACTCCTACCCGGCGCTGCTGCACATGCTGGCCGACGCCAACGCCGGCATCGTGGCACTGGTGACGGCGCTCGACGACGCATCGCTCTATGGCGAGCCGTGGTACGGCAAATACACGCTGGGCCGGATGATCCAGCTCAATACGTCCTCCCCCTACGAGAACGCGCGTGGCAGGCTGCGCAAGTGGCGTTCGGCGCAGCCGGGCCAGGCCTCGGCTGCCCCGCAACGTTGAAATCGGTAAAGAGGAACCTGCAAGGCACAAGACAGCCGGCGCCCGCCGGTGCACAAAATGAGCCGTCAGGTTAAGCTTGCGGTTTCGCCGCTGTGCCCGGCCCGGGCACGGCACCCTCACAGCGGCAGCACCGGCTGCACTTGTCGCACGCAACCTTCATCAGGAGAAAGGCATGTACCAGGATCTCGCCCTCTACATCGACGGGGAATTCGTCAAGGGAGGGGACCGACGCGAGCAAGACGTCATCAACCCTTCCACCCAGGAGCTGCTGGGCAAGCTGCCGCACGCCAGCCGCGCCGACCTCGACCGCGCCCTGGCCGCTGCGCAGCGCGCCTTCGAAGGCTGGAAGAAGACCTCGCCACTGGAGCGCTCCAAGATCCTGCGCCGCGTGGCGGAACTGACCCGCGAGCGCGCCAAGGAGATCGGCCGCAATATCACGCTGGACCAGGGCAAGCCGCTGGCCGAAGCCATCGGCGAAGTCATGATCTGCGCCGAGCACGCCGAATGGCACGCCGAGGAATGCCGCCGCATCTACGGCCGCGTGATCCCGCCGCGCCAGCCCAATGTGCGCCAGATCGTGGTGCGCGAGCCGATCGGCGTCTGCGCGGCCTTCACCCCGTGGAACTTCCCCTTCAACCAGGCGATCCGCAAGATGGTTTCGGCCATCGGTGCGGGCTGTACGCTGATCCTCAAGGGCCCGGAAGATTCGCCCAGCGCGGTGGTCGCGCTGGCCCAGTTGTTCCACGATGCAGGCCTGCCCCCGGGCGTGCTGAACATCGTCTGGGGCGTGCCGGGCGAAATCTCCACCTACCTGATCGAATCGCCGATCGTGCGCAAGATCTCGTTCACCGGTTCCGTGCCGGTGGGCAAGCAGCTGGCCGCGCTGGCCGGCGCCCACATGAAGCGCGTCACCATGGAGCTGGGCGGCCACTCGCCGGTGCTGGTGTTCGACGACGCCGACATCGAGCCGGCAGCGGAAATGCTGGCGCGCTTCAAGCTGCGCAACGCCGGCCAGGTGTGCGTGTCGCCCACGCGCTTCTACGTGCAGGAAAAAGCCTACGACAAGTTCCTGGCGCGCTTTACCGAGGTGATCGGTTCGATCAAGGTTGGCGACGGCCTGGAAGACGGCACCCAGATGGGCCCGCTGGCGCACGAGCGCCGTATCGCCTCGATGGAGCAGTTCCTGGATGACGCCAGCCACCGCGGCGGCAAGGTGGTGGCCGGCGGCAAGCGCATCGGCGACAAGGGCTTCTTCTTCGCCCCCACCGTGGTCACCGACCTGCCCGACGACGCCAAGCTGATGGTCGACGAGCCCTTCGGCCCGGTGGCGCCGGTGACGCGTTTCAAGGATGCGGAGGAAGTGCTGCGCCGCGCCAACAGCCTGCCGTTCGGGCTGGCCTCCTATGTGTTCACCAACTCGCTGAAAACCGCGACGCTGGTGTCCAACGGCCTGGAAGCCGGCATGGTCAATATCAACCACTTCGGCATGGCCCTGGCCGAGACGCCGTTCGGCGGCATCAAGGATTCCGGCATTGGCAGCGAAGGCGGCCAGGAAACCTTCGATGGTTACCTGGTGACCAAGTTCATCACGCAAGTCTGATGTCCCGGCCTGACCCGGTATCGGGTCAGGCGCGCAAGCGCACAACGTTGCCGGCACCGGCCGCACTCAGGCCGGGCGCCGCAACACCGCCCTTCCCCGCTCATCCTCCCACCGCCGCCCCGGCATCGCCGCCAGCAAGCGCACACGCACCGTCCCACACTGGCGCTAAGCGCTTTCCCCCCTGGCTTTACGGTAATCCTCTGCAAAATCCTTCCACTGCGCCTGCGCCAGTTCGCAACCGTGCCGCGCCAGCCGCAGCACCGGCTCGCGCCAGCGCGTACCACCGGCAAACTCCTGCAACTGCTCGATGCGATCAGCGGCATTGTGCCCGCAGCCGCGCAGATGCGCCCAGGCCGCGGCGCGCGCCATGGTGATCAGCACTTCGCGCAGGTCCTCGCGATTGGTATGGGGGCCAAGGTTGACCCGGTCGGCGGTGGGCTGCAGGCTCTTGACGATATAGGAAGCCTTGCCCATTTTCACCGCCGAGAGCAGCGCCGGCGAGGCCGCCTGCATCGCATGCTGGATGTGCACGACGCGCGACGCCTCGCTGCTCCAGGCGGGCTGCGTGCGATACGGCAGCCCTTGCCAGGCACTGGGCGCGGCGCGCTTGATGTCGATCAGGCGCTGGGCCAGCGGATCGCCTTCCGCGTGAGCCAGCACAACATGACGCTCAAGCCCGAGGCTGCCAACGCCAGCGATCCTGCGGGCGGTATCGTCGGCCACCAGCCTCCCATGTTGCGACTGCCGTCCGAACTCTCGCAGGATGGCTGCGCTACGCTTGCGCTCGCCCTTGAGAGGTTCCAGCGCATGCTTGCCGTCGACCAGCAGGCGCCGCTTGCCGCCGCTGCGCACCGTGCGCTCGGCCAGGACCTCGCCGCGGCGGCGGCGTTTGACGCGGCGCAGCAGCGTCGCCACCATGCCGGTGGCCGTGGCGCGCTCCACCCAGCGCGGCTTGCCGCCGGCCAGCACCGCCGCGTAGGTATCGAGCATGCTGTGCGCGCCGGCACGCGCGTCGGCAGCGGACAATCCCAGTTGCGGTGCGGCAATCATCAGGCTCGACAGCAGGCGCACCAGGTCCACCGTGAGCGGAGCGACCAGCGCATCGTCGAAGTCGTTGAGATCGAAATAAACCAGGCCGTTATCGCCCTTGAAACTGCCGAGATTCTCCAGGTGGAGATCGCCGCAGACGTAGGTGGTCGGCGCCTCGATCAGCGCGGCCTCGTTGCCCACCGCGGCCGCATAGAGATGGTTGGTGCCGCGCAGGAAAGCAAACGGATCCGCCGCGATGGCGGCGAACTTGCGGGTCAGCCGCTCGGGATCGCGGCCATGGTTATAGATCAGGATGGCTTCCGTGGCTGGGTGCATGGCTTCCTCGTGGTGGCGGGCAACCGCTCAAGTGTACCCGGCATGCCGCCTCGGACAAAACCGGCCGGTGCCCCCGGCGAGCACGCGTTCAGCGGAAAAAGGCACCGCGCAAGAGGAAGGTGTAGTCGGCTTCCATCGCCATCAGGCCCACCAGCACCAGCAGGCAGAGCGGCGGCAGCAGGATGGCGCAGATCAGCGCCAGCCGCTCCCACGCCATGTGCATGAAGACGCCGACGATCAGGCCGGCCTTCATCACCATGAACAGCAGGATCAGGGTCCAGCGCAGGTAACCCTCGAAGTGGAAGTAGTCCACCATGTAGGACAGCGTGGACAGCACGAACAACAGCGCCCATATCTTCAGGTACAGGCCAATCGGGTGCTGCTGCCCGTGGTGCGCATCACCGTGCGCGCCGGCGGGCGCATGCGCGGGCGCCGCCGGTGCCAGGCCGGGCACATCGGGAGACGGAGTCGGCGATGCCATGGCGTGCCTCACCAGAGATAGAACAGCGCAAAGATAAAGACCCAGACCAGGTCCACGAAGTGCCAGTAGAGCCCGGCGATCTCCACGATCTGGTAGTTGCCCGTGCGCTCGTAGCGCCCGCGCAGGACCTTGGTCGCCACGATCAGCAGGTAGATCACGCCGCAGCTCACGTGCAGCCCGTGGAAACCGGTGATCATGAAAAACGTGGAGCCGAACTGCGGCGCGCCCATCGGGTTGCCCCAGGGACGCACCCCTTCGGTAAAGATCAGCTTGCTCCACTCGAAGGCTTGCATGCTGACAAAGGCCACGCCGAACAGCGCCGTGGCAAACATCAGGCTGGCGCATTTCACGCGGTCGCGGCGGTAGGCGAAGTTCACGGCCATCGCCATCGTGCCGCTGCTGCTGATCAGCACGAAAGTCATGATGGCGATCAGCAGCAAGGGCACCTCGGCGCCGCCGACCTTCAGCCCGAACACGATGCTCGGATTCGGCCATGTATCCGTGCTGGCGATCCGCACCGTCATGTACCCGGTCAGGAAACAACTGAAGATAAAGGTGTCGGACAGCAGGAAGATCCACATCATCGCCTTGCCCCACGACACCTTGAAGGCCTGCTGGTCGGACGACCAGTCGGCCACCAGCCCGCGCAGGCCGGCCACCACGGGCGCAGGCGCGGGCACGCCGGGCAGCGCGGCGCTACCGGACTCGGCCGGCGCCGATGGAGTGGGTTGCGAAGACATTGGTGCGTCTCCTTCGATGCTTGACGTGGCCGCCTAGCCGCGCCCGCAGATAAAGCGAACCAGTTCAGGCGTGAGCCAATTCAGCGCGGCCAGCAGCACCAGCCACACCGCAAGCAGGAAATGCCAGTAGCGCGCGCACAGCACGATGCGCAGCGTGGCCCGCGCGCTGCCCCGCGCGGCATGCATGGCGACCGCCCAGCCAACAAGGCCTCCCAGCACATGCAGCCCATGCATCGCGGTGAGCAGGTAGAAGAAACTGCCCGCGGGATTGTTGGCCGGCATCACATGGATGGCGAGCAGGGCCTGCCACGCCCATAACTGCGAGGCGACAAATGCAGCCGCGGCCAGCCCGCCAAAGCGTAGCGCGCGATGGGCCATCGTGAAGCGTCCGTCGCGCGCCGCCCGCGCTGCCACCAGCATCACGGCGCTGCCGGCGGCCAGCAAGGCAGTGGACATCCAGACCTGCCATGGCAACGAAACGGCATGCCAGTCAGGCGAGTCCATGCGCATGGCATAGGCGGCGATAAACAGCCCGAACAGCGAGGACACCACGCCCATGAACACCCACAGCCCGATGCTGGCCGCCGCGCGGCGGGCGTGCTGCCTGCCCACGTCGCCGGGACCGGGGCCGGAGCGGCGCTCGCTGTCGCCGCTGGCGCGGTAGACCAGGTTCGCGTTCATGCTACGGCTCCACGGCTGGCATGCGGCTCGGGTTCGGCGCCGCCGGCATCGGGCGGCGCGTTCTGCGCGATGAAATCCTCGCTGGCGCCCGGCACGCTATAGGCGTAGGCCCAGCGATGCACTACCGGTTGCTCCGGGCCCCAGTTGCCGTGCACCGGCGGCGTCTGCGGCGTCTGCCACTCCAGCGAAGCCGCGCGCCACGGATTGGAACCCGCCAGCCTGCCGTGCCTGACGCTCCAGGCCAGGTTGAAGATGAACAACAACTGCGCCGCCGCCACGATAAACGCCGCCACCGAGATATAGGCGTTCATCAGGTGCGCCGATTCAGGGATAAAGGCGTAGTTGTCGTAAGCGTAATAGCGCCGCGGCATGCCAAGGATGCCCAGGTAATGCATGGGAAAGAAGATGGCATAGGTGCCGACGAAGGTCACCCAGAAATGGATATGCCCCAGCGTGTCGTTGAGCATGCGGCCAGTGACCTTCGGGTACCAGTGATAGATGCCGCCGAACACCACCAGGATCGGCGACACGCC
Source organism: Cupriavidus sp. SK-3 (assembly GCF_000611145.1). Classification (NCBI taxonomy): domain Bacteria; kingdom Pseudomonadati; phylum Pseudomonadota; class Betaproteobacteria; order Burkholderiales; family Burkholderiaceae; genus Cupriavidus; species Cupriavidus sp. SK-3. The sequence goes on from NZ_JFJV02000059.1 coordinate 14,020, forward strand.
CATCACCATATGGAAGTGCGCAACCACGAAATACGTATTGGACAGCGGGATATCCACGCTCACGTTGCCCAGGAAAAGCCCGGTCAGCCCGCCGATCACGAACGTACTGACGAAGGCGATGGCGAACAGCATCGGCACCGAAAAATGGATGTCTCCCCGCCACAGCGTGATCACCCAGTTATAAACCTTGATGGCGGTGGGAATCGCGATGATCAGCGTGGTGGTAGCGAAGAAGAAACCAAAGTAAGGATTCATCCCGCTCACGAACATATGGTGCGCCCACACCACCACCGACAGCACGCCGATGGCAAGGATCGCCCATACCATGGTGCGGTAGCCAAAGATGCTCTTGCGCGAATGCACGCTGATCAGGTCCGAGACGATGCCGAACGCGGGCAGCGCCACGATATACACCTCCGGGTGGCCGAAGAACCAGAACAGGTGCTGGAACAGCAGCGGGCTGCCGCCCTTGTAGTTGAGCTGCTGGCCCAGCGACACGATCGCCGGCATGAAGAAGCTCGTGCCCAGCGTGCGGTCCAGCAGCATCATCAGGCCTGACACGAACAGCGCGGGGAAGGCCAGCAGCGCCAGGATGGTGGCCATGAAGATGCCCCACACGGCCAGCGGCATGCGCATCAGCGTCATCCCCTCGGTACGCGCCTGCAGCACCGTGGTGACGTAGTTGAGGCCGCCCATGGTGGCCGCCACGATAAAGATCAGCAGCGACACCAGCATCAGGATGATGCCCCACTCGTAGCCGGGCGTGCCCCGCAGGATCGCCTGTGGCGGATAGAGCGTCCAGCCGGCGCCGGTGGGCCCGCCCGGCACGAAGAAGCTCGACAGCAGCACCAGCACCGAGAGGAAATACACCCAGAAGCTCAGCATGTTGAGGTAGGGGAACACCATGTCGCGCGCGCCCACCATCAACGGGATCAGGTAGTTGCCAAAGCCGCCGAGAAAAAGTGCCGTGAGCAGGTAGATCACCATGATCATGCCGTGCATGGTGACGAACTGGTAGTAGCGGTTGGCGTCGATAAAGGTGAAATGCCCCGGGAAACCCAGTTGCAGGCGCATCAGGTTTGACAGCACCACGCCAACCAGCCCCACGAAGATGGCGACCAGGGTGTACTGCACCGCGATGACCTTGTGATCCTGGCTCCAGATATAGCGGGTAAAGAAGCTGGTCGGGCCATGATGGGCGGCGTCGTCGGTGTATGCCATTGCACTCCCTCCTGCAGCCTATTTTGCGGCGGCGCCGGACGCGGCGCCCACCTGCGTTGCGGCCCCGCCCGCGCCGTTGGCGCGGATGTAGGCGACCAGCGCGCTGACTTCCTCTTCGCTCAGGGGCATCTTCGGCATGAGCGGACCGAAGCCCTTGACCAGGCGCGCTTGCGGATCGGTGATCTCGGTCTTCAGGTAAGCGTCGTCGACCTTTGCGCTGCTGCCATCGGCAAACGTTCCCGTGCTGCCATACAGGCCCTTCCAGCTCGGCCCCACGCCAACGGTGCCATCGATACTGTGGCAGCCAACGCAGCCCTTGCTCTGGGCCAGCGCGCGGCCCTGTTCCACAAGCGTATCGGCGCCGGCGGGCGCTCCGCTTACCCCGGCCGTGGCCGGCGGCGCAGGCGTCTTCAGCATGGTCAGCGCAAACGTGGGCTGCCGGCGCAGCCACGCATCGAATGCCGCCGCATCCTCCACTACCACCTTGCCCCGCATGTTGTAGTGGCCGACCCCGCACAACTGCGCGCACAGGATCTCATAGGTACCCGCCTTGGTCGGCGTGAACCAGAACGACGTCACCATCCCCGGCACCATGTTCATGCGGGCGCGAAACGGCGGCACGTAGAAATCGTGCAGCACATCCTTGGAGCGCAGCAGCACTTTGACCGGACGATTCAGCGGCAAGTGCACTTCATTGCCGGCAATGATGATGTCGTCCTGTCCGCGCGGGTCGTCCGGGTTCACGCCGAGCGGGTTGGCCGCCGTCACGAAGCGCGCGTCCGACGTGCCAAGCTGGCCGCCCTGGCCCGGAAAGCGAAAGCCCCACTGCCACTGCTGGCCCACTACCTCCAGCACCATCGCATCGCCGGGTGGCCGCACATATTCGGCATAGACGAACAGGCCCGGCGCGAGCAGGGCAATCACGCCGAGCGTGGTGCCGCCGATCAGCCAGAGTTCCAGCTTGCTGTTTTCCGGCTGATAGTGCGCGCGAGCGCCTTCGCGATGGCGGTAGCGCCAGACGATATAAGCGACGAACAGGTTGATGATGACGAAGAAGACGCCGGTGATGACCAGGGTAATGGTCAGCGTGTCGTCCATCTGCTTCCAGTTGGAAGCAAGCGGGGTCGCCCACCACGGGCTCACGAAATGGAAGAGCACCGAAGCAACGACGATGATCACGAGTGCAATGGCTATCGCCATACCGACCCTCCCCCCTTGCGTACGGCAGGCCGCGAACTACGCGCAAGGCTGAGATAAGACTAGTGCATGTGGTCCGCCCCGTGCAAGGCGCCCTTGAGAGCGCTTTGCGTGCGATGCCACACAGGGCCGGCGGTTGGCGCAAAGGCAGCGGCAAATAAAAAGCGGCGGATGAAAGCCAGGGCTTTCATCCGCCGCAGTCGGCCCGCGCGGCCCGTGTAGTGGCAAAGCGCGGAACTAAACCAGATGTGCGTAGCGCTATCGCATCATTGACGCACTGCAATGTGCGTGCTCAGTGAGATACATCCTTGCTTTCAAGTTTCCAGTAGGCAATCGCCGCGGCCATGCCGAAGATCATGTGGCCAACCAGCGTATGCCACCCACGCGCGTCGGCAAACCAGGTAAAGAAGCGCGTCATGCCGTAGAAATTAAGCAGATAGACCGCCAGGCCGAACACAGCGCCGGTCAGCAACACCATGCCCGTACTCGAGTCCAGCTGGAACGGCGCGATGATAGCGGCCAGGATCATCCCCAGCACCGCGCCGAGCACGAAATGGATTGCCAGCGCCGCGGCCACGGTACTCACGCTGAACAGCGAAGTCTGCAACACGTCCTGCCCCATCAGGATCGCCGCGATCAGCCGCGTCGTGCCCCATGGATTGACGCCCGCCACCATCGTCGACCAGAACAGTTCTATCACCATCAACAGCGCCCCGGCCGCCAGCCCGGACACCGCTGCTGCGGTCCAGTCTGGCGTGCGGCGCACATAGTGGTGCGATTGCATGTGAAGTTCCATAGCCACCTCCGGATATGCTGTTTCGCCGCGATCCCCGCTGCGATTGCTCTATTACGCGTGCTTGCCACCTGAACGATGATCGGGCCTGCGTATCTGCACAGCATAGGACACGCCGGCCTGATCGTTTGACCGCACACTCGCAAAAAAGTGCATGGGGTGGGCCTGGCACAACGGTGCCGGCGTGAGGCGCGCGAACAGTGTGGCCAGGCCGGTACTTGGAAGGAGAATTTGCCCGAGCCCGTCGCCAGGCGGGCAAACCAAGCGCGATGCGAAGCGAGCCGTCAAGGTGTA
>NZ_JFJV02000060.1:0-91009 GCF_000611145.1 Cupriavidus sp. SK-3
CGATCCAGTAGAAGTCGTCGCGCTCGATCAGACTGCCATTCTGGTCCTTGTTCTGACCCCAGCGGTAGCCGCCCATGATCTTTGCCGCGCCGAACGCATAGCTTGCCGCGACCGTCGCCTTCTTGAAGCTGCCGCTGCCGAGGGCGACAGCCGTTAGCGGGTTGGAAATGGTCGGGTTGAACTGGTCGTAAGCCAGGGCCACACCGACAGGGCCAGAGATATAGGTCAACCCTGCGCCGTAGGCGGTGTCGCGGCGGAACTGGCCCGGCACTTCGCCGTTGCCACCGAGCAATGGGCCGTTGGCCACCGTCGTCGGCAATGCCAGGCCGGTACCGAAGGACCAGTGTGCCAGTGCGGAGACCGAGCCGAACCGGCCGGTGTACTTGATGGTGTTGTCCTCGCGGAAGTTCGCGCCTGTCAGCATCACGATCGGTTCATACTGGGTGGCAAAGGCTGCCGGCACGAAGTTCGCGATGCTCTCGAACATCGAAGTGTACTGACGGCCGAAGGTCACCTGGCCGAACTGCGTGCTCTGGATGCCAACGTAGGCCTGTCGACCGAACAGGCGGCCGCCTTGCTGCGACGTGCCGGTATCCAGGTTAAAGCCACTCTCCAGTACGAAAACGGATTTCACGCCGTTGCCCAGATCTTCCACGCCGCGCAAGCCCCAACGCGAGCCGGACAGGCCGCCGGAGTCCATGCGGTAGACATGGTTGGACGGGCCCGCATTGAACTTGTTGGCTGCGGTGGGAACGGCGCCGACATGGTTGGCGAACTCAACGTTTATATCCGCCACGCCATATAGCGTCACGCTGCTCTGTGCGTGTGCGCCGCCGGTGCAGATTGCGCCCGCAGCGATGAGTGCGTGATTGAGCTTGCTCAGCTTTCTGAATGATCCCATTGCCTCCTCTCCTCTAGATTATTTTTTTCGCCTGTCACAAGCGATGCCATCAGCCACGCGTGTCGTGGCCATGGCGAAGAACACCCCAAGTTGCTTAGGGCGCCTCAACAGCAACCGCACCGACAAATCGGTTGCCCGGTCAGTTCCTTGAGTCCATGGACTCTACACCAAATATATTATTGTCGACAACAATAAATTTTAGCGCGGCAAGCCAGCCATTGGTTTACGGACCGATTCATCGATGCACAAGAATGGAGAGAACAGCAGATGGGGCGTGAGGCGGCCTCAACCTGATGCGGCGGGCCGACAGCCATGATGAAGTGCCATCCCGTGTGGATGATTGCAGCAGCGCGAGGGTGGAGAGAGCCGCAGATGACGGTGAAGCCGGGCAAGCGCCGTCGCTCCACGCCGTCGTCGCGCCGCAGGTAATGCTTGACAGTGCCCGGCTTGACAGTGCCCGGCCGGTCGCCTTGATTGGCGAAACCGTCCACGATGCCCCGCAGGTAGCACATGCGGGATGCGGTACGTCAATAGAGATTGGCAATACGGCTACACGCGCCGGACTGCTTCGCGTAGCTACCGCGGTGGCAGCCACCGGCACGAAGCATCAACAGAAGGAACTGCGTACCGCAGGCATCAAACCAGTAACCCTGATGGCCCGCAGGTGCAACTAGGCGGCCTTGCGCCGCCTGGCTGTTTGCGCAGTGTGCTCCCGCGTGGCCGAGCCTTTGTCGTCCTTTGAGACCACCGGAGCACCGGGCTTCATCTTGAGAGCACGCAGCGCGGCATCCCTCGCCTCATCCAGCCGCTTCTGGGCAACGGAGAGCAGCAACTTCTCGTCACGCTTCTGCGCCGCGTTTTGAAGCGCACGCCAGGTCTTCAACGAAGCAGGAATGGATTGCGGAGCGGCAGATAGTCCAAGGCGAGCGTAGCGCAACGTGCGAAGCGAGATGGATTGCAGCATGTCAACCAGCAATCTGTTGGCACACAAATCGACAATCGCAAAGTTCAGCAGAAAGCTCTCGACAGCATAGGCGTCGACCGACTCCTCCGCTGCCTTGGCAAGCTTCGGCATGCGCTCGTCGAGGACTTCCTGGAGTCCGTCCGAGTTCTCGCGCACAACCTGCTCCAGCATCGTAACGTAGAGTACTGCTCGAACCTTGAAGATATCGCGAAGCTCCATCTCGCCGGGCGCGGTGACGATGGCACCGCGCCTGGCCTGAAACTCGACCAGCCGGTCTCGTTCGAGGATGCGCATAGCCTCCCTGACCGGCGCGCGGCTTACATGCAGGACTTCGCTAATGTCCTTCTCAAGCAGACGCTGACCCGACCGGATCAGATCGAGCGTGATCACGCCCGCCAGTCTGGCGGCGATCTGTTCGGCAATGGGCGCGGATGCGCGTGCCCAGTCCTGCCCTCTCAGCACGGCGTGCTCGACGGCCAGCATCAGCTGGTTTTTTGGCGTGAGGAGGCTGGAGAGATCCGGGAGGTTTTCAGTCTTACTTCTGCTCATGGTTTCGAATACCGGTGTACTGTCCTGGACGCCGCATGGCTGCTGCGTAACTTCGGTATTCTATCCTTCCCCGGTCCTCGATCCGGCGCGATGCGCTGGCCAGGCGGAAGATCTCCGCGAGCCAGCGCAAGGAGCGTCCGTAAGTCCGTAATGCCCTGGCCTTATGAAGGCTTATGCCCTGCTCGCCCGCGGAGGTGCTGTCTGCCGGCGCACGGTGCCGCTTGCGGCCCGGCTCTCCTTGGGGCTGCAACCGAATTGCGCGTGATACCAGCGCGAGAATCCGCTTGGCGCGGAAAAACCCAGCAGGGTCGCCACCTCGGTCAACGGCCGATCGCTCTCGATGACGTGACGCGCTGCGAGTTCCGTGCGGATGTCGTTAACGATCGACGAGAAGCTCTGCCCCTGTTCCGCCAGCCGGCGCTGGACCGTGCGGCACACCACGCCCAGGTGCTCGGCCACCTGTTCGATGCTGCAGCGCCCACTGGGCAACAGCAGAAGGATCGTGCGACGCACGTCCTCAAGCATTGTCGCCTGCTGCGACATGGCGGACGCGTCTATCAACTGCTGCGCGTAGCGCACCATGGCCGGATCGGCCGACGGGTTGCGTGCATCGAGATCGGCCTTCGCGCAGATGATGCAGTTGAAGTCGTAGTCGAACTCGACGTGAGGGCCAAAAAACCGATGGTGTGCACTAAGGTCGCGCGGCGCCGGGTGCTCGAAGCATACGCGCCGCGGCTCCCAGTCGGGCTTGAGGAGCTGGCGAATCAACCGCACCATTACCCCTAGTGCCAGTTCAACCCTTTGGCGCGTTGGCTGATGTGCGTTGCCAGCCATTACCGCCTCGCGAATAATGACCAGTCCTCCGCATTCCTCGACCGTCAGCGACAGCGCACCATTGAGCATCGCCTGGTAGCGCATCAGCATGCCAAGCGAGTCGCGCAGCGTTGCCTGGTCGCGGATCAGCAATCCTACCGCCCCAAGATTGGACAATAGCCGCGACTCGGCCATGCACAGCCCGAAACTCTCGTTGCCTGACATGGTTGCGGACGCCTGGAGCAGGCGTCCAAAACGCTCGACTGGAATCATGAGGTCCGGCTCGCGCAGTACGCTCGGACTTATCCCTGCGTCAAAGAGCATTCGCACCGGATCCAGCCCGGCGGCACGGGCGACCTCGCTGTAGTTCGTGAGGGCCGCGGCGCGGACAAGTAACGACATCGGGGAACTGACGTAGGAGGGTGACATAGAATGATAAATGCCTGTCATGTATTGTCAAGCGGGAGAAACCCGCGACGCCCAAACTCGCCAGGATCGAAGGACACAATCGGCAATGGGAGACAAACGTTCATGATTCAACGCCTAAATGCGGCACCCGCAGCGGTCCGCGCAACCTCTCTGGGCAACTCGATCCATGTCGAGCCAGTCACCTGCACGATCGGTGCGGAGCTCAGCAACGTCAACCTGGGCGCGGCTGCCGAAGACGACCAGCTGATGGCCGAAATCCGGGCCCTGCTCTTAAAGTACCGCGTGCTGTTCTTCCGCGACCAGGACATCACTCGCGCGCAGCACGTGGCCTTTGCGCGCCGCTTTGGCGAGCTGGAGGACCATCCCGTGGTGGGCAGCCATCCCGATTACCCCGGACTGGTTCAGATCTACAAAACCCCGGACAGCCCTCCCGAGCGCAACGAGAATTCCTGGCATACCGATGCCACCTGGCGCGAAAAGCCTCCGTTGGGCTGCGTGCTGCGCTGTATCGAATGCCCGCCTGTGGGTGGCGACACGATGTGGGTCAACATGGTCGAGGCCTACAACCAGTTGCCCGAGGATATCAAGACGAAGATCGCCTCATTGCGCGCGCGCCACAGCATCGAGGCAAGCTTCGGCGCCGCAATGCCGATCGAAAAGCGTCTTGCACTGAAGGCTCAGTATCCGGACGCCGAGCACCCGGTGGTGCGCATTCATCCCGAAACCGGGGAGAAAGTGCTGTTCGTCAACGGGAGTTTTACGACGCACTTCACAAATTACAACGTGCCGGCCAACGTCCGCTACGGGCTGGACAAGGCGCCGGGTGCCAGCAATTTGCTTAACTACCTGGTCAGCCAGGCCACCATCCCCGAATACCAGGTGCGTTTCCGTTGGAAGAAAAACAGTGTTGCGTTCTGGGACAACCGCTCAACCCAACACTACGCAGTGATGGATTACCCCCCGTGTCACCGAAAGATGGAGCGTACCGCCATCATCGGTGACGCGCCTTACTGAAAGATCGACATGGCCTCTACGAAAACGACCGTTCTCATCGTCCCTGGCTTGCGTGACCATGTGCCGGAACACTGGCAGACCCTGCTGGCGGCGAAGCTGCCTGACGTGGTCAGCGTCGCTCCGCTTGAGCAAGACAAGCTGAGCTGCGCTGCCCGCGTCGACGCGATCGATCGTGCGCTGGCCACCATCGAGGGGCAGGTGATCATCGTGGCGCACAGCGCAGGCGCGATGATGGTCGCCCATTGGGCGGCAAGAGGCGCCAAACGCGAGATCCTCGGCGCACTGCTTGCAGCGCCCGCGGATCTCGAGACGCCCATGCCGGCAGGCTACCCGACAACCGACACACTGAGCGACCACGGCTGGCTGCCGATCCCTCGCGGCAAATTGCCGTTTCCGAGCATCGTTGCGGCAAGCAGCAACGATCCCCTGACGCGTCTCGATCGTGCCCGTGACCTGGCGCAGGCATGGGGCAGTCGCTTCGTCGAACTCGGCGAGGTCGGGCATCTGAATCCCGCGTCAGGCTATGGCGAGTGGCCGCAGGCCGAAGCGTTCATTCGCGAACTCTCGTGACCGAAACATGGCCGAGTGCCATCGGCCGGGAAAAAAGGACCTGGGCTGCGGAATTTGAAAATGACAGTGCCACCAGGGACCACCGGCCAGGTTCAACGACGATCCCAACGACCACGATCCGTGTGCTTACCTGACGGCCGTGCCGGAACGGTAGTAACCCAGCCGGCCAGTTGCGCGGCCGGGCTATTGCCGGGGCACCGGATTGCCGGGGCACCGGATTGCCGGGGCACCGGATATTTCTTATTATTCTGGCTGGTAGTTAATGGACTTCAGCAGCGCGGACTGTTGCTGGTATGCCTGCTTCAGGTCCGCCATCAACGCTTCCGAGGTAGCGCCCTCGCCCTGCTCCATGCCCATGTCCCTGACGCGGTTCTGCACTGCGGGTTGCTTGAAATACGCCAGCGTCGCCTCGCGGATTTTTTGCTGGACTGCCGGAGCGACATCCGGGCGGGACCACACGGCGAACCAGCCTGCTTCCGCCAGTTGCGGGTAACCGAGTTCCTTGAAAGTCGGCACATCCGGCAATCCGGCAATCCGCGTCGGATAGTTCAGCGCAATCGCTTTGATCTTTCCGGCCTTGATCAGCGGCAAGGAGGTCGTCACGCCATCGAACATCAGGGGCACATGGCCGCCCATCAGGTCGTTCAATGCCGGTGGAGAGCCCTTGTAGCCCACGTGCCGCATTTGCACATGCGTGAGTTGCCCGAGCAGCATGCCCGAGGTGTGGCCCTTCAGTCCCGCAGCGTACGAAGCGAAGACCAGTCCGTCTTTTTGCGATTTGCCGTAGTCCACCAACTGCTTCAGGTTGGAGACGGGCACATCCTTGTTGGCAACCAGCACCAACCCCGTGCGACTGATCTGGGCCAGGGGCTTCAGGTCCGCAAAGGGGTTGTAATGGACCTTGTAGGCCAACGGCGCTTCGCTCACGACGCCGCCCTGGATGACCAGGAGAGTATGGCCATCCTTGCCGTTGGACTGCAAATCGCTGATCGCCAGCGCGCCGGCGGCACCGGGCTTGTTCTCTACGATGACCGGCTTGCTCAATGTCTTCTGCAGCCCGTCCGCCAGTAGCCGCGCCAACGCGTCGGCACTGCCGCCGGCTGGCCCCGCCACCACCAGACGGATCGGCTTGCTGGGCCAAGCCTCCTGGGCCTGGGCCATGGGAATCCCACTGGCGACACCGACACCGATCGCCAAGGCGTAACCGCGCCACCGGAAGTTATTAGTCTGCTTCTTCATGTCTATACCTTTTTGATTGCTACGCTTTGCGTGTCTGGAAAGGTCTGTCGCCGATGACCTCGATGCCGCGTTTAACCTTCAGGCCGGCGATCCTGCGGCGGGCTTTGCGATACATTCACCCTCTGTCCTTTGTCCTTTGTCTATTCTCGGATCGCACCGGGTCAACCGGCTTGACCGATTACGACAAGTCTTTGCCATTTCGCGCAAACAGCGGGAAAACCCTAGCAAGATATAGCGAGCGCACTTTCGAAGCCGTCTCCTGCGAGCGCTGCCAGTATCAGCCGTGCAGGGATCGAGGTCTTGAGGTTCCATGGCCGCAAGGCCTCGTCGTCGTCGACGCTCGCGGCGAACGGCAGCGCTTTGAACAGGGCAACGAGATACGGGTATGTATCGATGCCGTTGGCCCTGGCGGTGTCCGCCAGGGAGTGCGGGTTGGCCGAAGCGCTGGCCATTATGGTGATCCCGTGCTCCCTGCGTCAGCGGATTACTGTCATAAAAGGCCAAGTTCAAGGCGTGCAAGGTAAAGCGGGAAGTAGCGCCAGGCTAGATGATCCGGTGCGAGAAGTCCTTGACGAGCGTCGTGTCGTCGAACGTGATGCCGCCTTGCTCGTGGGCCTTGACTGATCGAGCTTCGAATCCCAAAGCGCGCACGGCGACACAAGGAAAGCGCCCGGCAATGCTGATGGCCAGCAGTCACCACTGCCGCCCTGGCCCGAAAGCCTTGCTTCACACCGTCCACACGACAGCAGGCTGCACTAATAGCCATCAGTTTCGAGAATCACTAGAGGAGACAGAATTGAACCCTTGTACGAGTAACGCGATGCCGGCTGAGCCGGCCGCGGCTACCACTGGTGCCCGACCCTACGCGTGGGTCGTGTTTGCATTGATGTTTTGCCTGTTACTGTCCGACTACATGTCGCGGCAGGCGATCAACGCCTTGTTTCCACTCTTGAAAGTGCAGTGGCAGATTTCCGATACACAGCTCGGTTCGATTAGCGGCGTGGTGCCGTTGGCGGTCGGCGTGCTGACCCTCCCATTCTCCATCATCGCGGACCGCTGGGGACGAGTCAAAAGCATTGCACTGATGGTTGCGGTGTGGAGTGTCGCCACGCTCGGGTGCGCCATTGCCAGCACCTACCACGAGATGTTAGTCGCGCGCTTGTTCGTTGGTGTCGGCGAGGCTGCCTACGGAAGTGTCGGCTTCGCCATGCTCGTGAGCGTCTTTCCAAAGCATATGCGGTCCACCATTGCCGGAGGCTTTACGTCTGCAGCCGCTTTTGGGTCCGTGCTCGGTGTTTCGCTTTCCGGCATCATTGCGACGCACTTTGGCTGGCGATGGTCGATGGGTCTGATGGCGATCATTGGCTTCGTGCTGGTGATCATCTATTACTTCGTAGTCACGGAAGAAAAACTCGCAAGCGCGCAACCGGACAATGCGAACGGAACTCAGGTATACGGGCATGTGAAACTGACACCGCGTGCGCTTTTCTCTGGCCTGTTTCCGTCCCGTTCCGTCTTTTGCGCGTACCTCGGCTGCGCCCTGCAGATCTTCGTTCAGGGCACGCTTTTCGTGTGGCTGCCCAGCTACCTGAATCGCTACTGGGGCATGCCAGTCAGCCAGGCGGCCGTACTGGCGGCCGGGCTCGTCCTTGTCAGCGGCCTGGGCCAGCTCATGTGCGGTGTGATGACCGATCGGATCAGCGGGGATTCGTCGCTCAAGCGGTGGAACATGGCCATTGGCTATTGCCTCGTGCTAGGCACTCTGCTGGCGATCGCGTTCCGCTTGCCACAAGGTAATCTGCAACTCGCCCTCCTTGCGCCCGGGGTGTTCTTCCTTGCGAGCTCGTTCGGCACATGCAGCGCGATCATTGCCGGAGCCACACCGCCAGCCATTCATGGCTCGGCATTTGCCACACTGACGCTGTTCAACAATATACTGGGCCTCGCAGCAGGCCCCTTTGTCACCGGTATGGTAGCGGACGCGGTCGGTCTTCAAGTCGCCTTGCGCTGGCTACCGCTCGCGGCAGTTCTGCCCTTCACCGTGTTCCTCATTGGCAGATGGTGCTACGTCGCGGAAACGCGACGCGGCTGAGCGCGCTGCCGGCACCCAACCCATCGTCCCCACGATCCTCCATCGCGGGGACGATGCAGGATCCCGTTGATCGATTCAAGCACGGCCATTGAATATCTCGGTTCCGAGTTGCACGAATGCCCGTACCGCCGGGGATATTTCCCGACGCCTGTGAGCCAGCGCCAGGTGCACTGAGAACTTAAAGTCGGCGATCTGCGTGTAAAAGATGCCTGGCTGGGAGAAGTTCTGCATTGACTCAGGCACGATGGCCACTCCGTATCCCGCGGACGCGAGGCAAATCGCGGAGATGAAATCCTGGACGCGATATTCCAGATGAGGCGTGAACCCTCCGGCTTTGCCCAGGGCGGATAACGCAGACCCGAATCCTTCCTCGTCCGCAAACTGAGGGACGATAAAGGACTGGTCCGCTAGCGCGCGCGCTGAAACCGTCCCTCGCTTTGCAAGGGGATGGCTTCCTGTCATTGCGGCCAGCAGGCGTTCAGTCTGTACGATTTTCGTGATGACGCCGGCCGGATAGAGCCGTCTTGGCCTGACAATTCCCACATCGATCTGACCATCGCTGAGCGCTTCGAGCTGCCTTGGCGTTTCCATTGGCACGACTTCGATCCGGACCATCTCGTGTGATTTCCGAAACTCGCTCAGCATCATGGACAACAGGCCACTGCTTGCGCCAGATGCCACATAGCCGACACGGATGACGCCAGCCAGCCCTCGGGCAGCCAGGCGTCCCACCTGGTCGGCTCGCTCAATGTGCCGCAACGCCGCGACAGCCTCGGCGTGGAACAGGTGCCCCGCGTCGGTAAGTGACACCGGCTTCCTTTTGTTCCGATTCAAGAGCGTGACCCCCAAATCCTGTTCAAGGCGCTGGATCTGGGTGCTGAGCCCTGATTGGGCCACACCCAGGCGATCTGCCGCCTTCGCAAAGTGAAGCTCTTCCGCCACGGCTAGGAAACACTGCAACTGGCGAACGTCAATCATCGTTTTAATCTCGATTTCGGAACAAAGATTACTGTTTTCCATCTGGATCATATCAAAGAATCCAGATGAAATAGCGCCATACAACATCCCGGAGAGCTATCGATGAATGCCCCGCTTCCTGCGGCAGTGCTTGCCAGCAATGACGAGCCCCGCTTCCAGTTGTCTGCCCACGCAGATCACCATCGCATCCTGCATGTGACCGTTGAGCGCGAGGCCCTTCTTGGGTTCCTGCACGACGTACGCAAGGTCGATGTTCAGAACCTCGAGTATGTCCCCTTCATGCGCTACGCCCTCGCGGATGTACTCGCGAAGCACGTCGGCGAGGACTTCGCCACGACCATCAACGGCGTTGTGAAGAATCGGCAGCAGGGTGGCTTTACGGTAGGCCTCCAGGGACTGACGACGGACGCCGACGATTTCGTTCGCTTCGGCACTGCCATCGGGCACCTCCTGGGCCCCAGCAACCACGATGCGATGTCGGGCAATTACTATGCTCGCTTCGTGGTCAAGCACACGGACGATAGCGACTCCTATTTGCGCCAAGCCTATCGACTCTTCACGATGCATACCGATGGCACCTTCGTTTCCGAGGCGACGGACTGGCTGTTGATGATGAAGTTTGCGGAACAGAATGCAATCGGCGGCGAGTCCCGATTCCTGCATCTGGACGATTGGGAGGCGCGTGACCGGTTTGTCGGTCACCGTCTCGGGACGCAGCCTTTCCTCTACAAGGCACCGGGCTCCAAGAATGTCGGCGACAGGGTCGAGCGCCCGCTCTTCTTCCAGAATGAGTTCGGGTTGTCGATGTCCTTCATCGATCAGTTCGTACAGCCTCGCAATCGCGAGGAGGCTGCATTTCTCAACGACCTGTCGACTTCCATGGAAGCTTCGCCGGGAACAAAGGAAGTGTCGCTACCCGTCGGCGATCTGGTTGTGCTGAACAACTACTTCTACCTCCACGGGCGTGCGCCGTTCGAGAAAAACGAGGCGCTGTTCCGTGAGCTGATGCGCCAGCGAGGCACGTTCGCCTGATTATCGATGTGATCCGGCGTGGCTGATAGTGACAGCGGTTGGGCCTGATAGACGCTTCAAATCAAGATGACATCTCAAACAGAAGTTGCAGAAAGCCAAGCCGCCCCGAGCGCTGGAATGCCTGCCAAGGCTGCCAAGCCTGCCTATGGCGCCAACCGTCAGCTTCATGGACGACTGCGGCCGATCCTCTCGCTTGCCGATTTTGAAGTCGCGGCAAAGAGAGTGCTTCCGCGCCCGATCTTTGGCTACATCGCCGGTGCGGCGGAGGATGGAAAGTCGCTTGCCGCGAACAGGACGGCATTCGACGAGGTCAAGTTTCGCCCCAAAGTTCTTGTCGACGTGTCGGGAAGGTCGCAAGCGACTGAGATCTTTGGGCAACGTTACGCGTCTCCCTTTGGCGTGGCGCCCGTTGGAATCAGTGCGATTGCCGCTTACCGCGGCGATGTGGTCCTCGCGCAAACAGCGCGGGAAGAGCAGATACCCGCAATCATGAGCGGCACGTCCTTGATTCCGATGGAAGCCGTTCACGCGGCCGCGCCAGGTACGTGGTTTCAGGCCTACCTGCCGGGTGACGCCGCGCGCAGGGATGCCCTGATTGAGCGGATTGAAGCGGCCGGGTTCGCTACGCTTGTCCTTACGGTTGATATTCCCGTTTGGGCCAACCGGGAGAATAACGTCCGTACTGGCTTCTCTTTGCCTTTGCGACCATCTGTCCGCCTGGCATTCGATGGCGTGTCTCGGCCGCGTTGGCTGGCCGGGACGTTCGCCAGAACGCTCGTTTCGAGCGGGATGCCGCATTTTGAGAATTCTTTTGCGTCTCGCGGCGCGCCGATCCTGTCGGCCTCCGCCATTCGCGATACGACGGGACGCGATCACCTGAGCTGGACGGATATCGAGCGAATCCGGAAAAGATGGCGCGGCAACCTGGTCATCAAGGGCATTTTGCATCCGTCCGACGCCGCACGCGCTGTCGCCTTGGGCGCCGACGGCATCATTGTCTCGAATCACGGCGGGCGCCAATTGGACGGTGCCGTGGAACCGCTTGCTGCCTTGCCGGAGATTTGCGAGGCAGTCGCGCACAAGACAACCGTCATGATGGACAGCGGTATCCGCCGAGGCGGTGATGTGCTGAAAGCGTTGGCACTGGGCGCCCGTTTTGTCTTCCTGGGGCGACCTTTTGTTTACGCGGCGGCCGTTGGGGGCGCCGAGGGCGTTCGCCACGCCATAACGCTCTTGCGCGATGAGGTCGACCGGAATATGGCCATGCTCGGTGCGACGACCATCGCGGACGTGAACAATACCGTCATCGTCTAGGGCCACAGAACCAGCCGAATTGCATCGCGCTTCCCTGCTCCCGTGCAGCCGCATCGCCAAACGCATGGTCCTCGTGGCCATGCGGCAATGCCTGCGCCTGCGATACGTTCGACTCGTTGGCCGCTGGGGTCGTTTGGCTGGTGCGCCGCCATCAGCCGCTGCCACGGCACAACGCTTTTCAATCGCCGCCAGGAAGCGCTGCCGGCGCGTTGCCCTCTTCTTACCCTGCCCTTACGCTTCCGCAAGACTGACTGGACGCTTCATTTCCGCACCTGACTTGTACACATGCTCATGGCAACGCACCCAGCCGAAGTCGCGGCGACTCGCGCACCGAGTTGATCGGCATTTTCCTGGCGTCATGTGATCGGGATTGAGCACGCATGCCCTAACCGGCGTGCTCACGCCGCGCGGCGTCATTCGGAATTGAAGGGTGCAGGTCGCGGGTAGATGATCGGAAGCCGTACGTGCATTCAGGGGGGAGGCGGCATTCACGTCGTGGCTATGCCTGGTTCCGGGCAACATGATCTCTGTTGGCAAGATACTGCCGTCAAAGACGCGCCGCTTGTCCAGCAAAGCCTCTGCCGCGCGGCGTCGTGTTGCCGTCGCATTCGGCGAGCCGGAAACCACACCGAGCGGCTTTTGCCGACGGCTGCCGGTGCGGATCGGCGACGCCAAGGCGATCGCTATCACCGCTTCCGCCACCGTTAATGAGATCGCGGCGCTCTTCTGCGACACACAGCGCCAATGGCGTGGGACATGTGGATCCCGACGCCACGTACAACGAAGAGCGCTGCCGACAGCGGTCCTGAACAACCTGACCCGACTGCCAGATCACCGGGTTACGCTTCGCTGGCCAAAACAGCCTGACGGCTCGCGTTTCCCAGGAAGCGGGAACACTCAGATCTCGAAAATGGACGAGCCCGTGGTCTTTCGGGCTTCCAGGTCCCGATGCGCCTGCACGGCGTCCTCCAAGGCATAGCGCTGGTTGATCTCGATGCGGATGCGGCCTGCCGCCACATGGCCGAACAGCTCATCGACCAGTGCCGCCTTCTCGGCCGGATCAGCGATGTAGTCGGCCAGGCCCGGGCGGGTCAGGTACAGCGAGCCCTTGCGGGCCAGAATCTGCGGATCGAACGGCGGGATCGTGCCGGAGGCGGTACCGACGCAGACCATCAGCCCGCGGCGCTTGAGGGAGTCCAGCGAGGACATGAAGGTGGCCTTGCCCACGCTGTCGAAGACCACGGACACACCCACTCCGTCCGTCAGTTCCCGCACGCGCTTGGCCACATCCTCATGGCTGTAGTTGATCGTGTGATCGCAGCCGTGGGCGCGCGCCACTTCGGCCTTGGCATCGGTCGAAACCGTGCCAATCACCGTCAGCCCAAGCAATTTGGCCCATTGCGAAACAATCAGGCCAACACCGCCTGCTGCGGCATGCAGCAGCACGGCCTCGCCCGCCACGAAAGGATAGATTCGACGCACCAGGTAAGCAGCGGACAAGCCCCGCATGGTCATGGCCGCCGCGGTTTCGCAACTGATGGCCTCCGGCAGTTTGATCAGCAATGCGGCAGAAATCAGCCGCTCAGTGCTGTAGGCGCCTAGCGTGTTGATAAAGCCCGTGTAGGTCACACGGTCGCCGACCGCCAGCTGGGTCACGCCGGCACCAACTGCCTCGACCACGCCGGCCGCCTCGTTGCCAACGCCGCTGGGCAGCGGAACCTGGTAAATGCCACCGCGGAAGTAGGTATCGGCAAAATTCAGGCCCACGGCCACGTGGCGGACGCGGACCTCTCCCGGTCCCGGCTCACCAACCTCGACGTCCTCGAAACGAAGGACCTCGGGCCCACCCGTTTCGTAGAATTTAACGACTTTTGCCATGTTGTCTCCTGTTCTGTATCAAAAATGACAGTTCGCCTGCGGCTTGCCGCTTGCACTCGCCAAAGGACAAATGAATTTGGTGGCACAGTTGGTCAGGCTGCAGAAAATTTGCCATGGGCGGCTTGGGAAAGCCACCTATGGCCTCTACTGGCTAGCAGTGATGCTCAATGCTTAAGCAGGAACGGCTTGGATTGCTGCTGGGCTCCGGGCGCTCAAGCGTCGCTGCGTATCGGCCTTGTGCTGTAGCCATTGCGGACCGGAGGGCGCGAAGTGCATTTGCATCTCGCTTAGCCGGTTGAAGTCAGCGTGTCCTTCGCGATGAGTGAATCATCTGGCCTGGCGCTACTTCCCGCTTTACCTTGCACGCCTCGAACTTGTCCTTTTATGACAATAGCCCGCTGACGCAGCAGCACCGGATCGCCGGCTACCGCAGCTTCGAGCCGGACGGCGACGCAAGGCAAGACTGCATTACGTGCGCGGACCCGCTGCCCGACGCACCAATTCTGACGGGCGTAGCCAAAGTTGCCTGTCCTCCACGACGACTTCATAGGTGCGGATACGCAAGCCCGGAGATGCGGTGCATTGGCCGTTGCGAATGTCAAATCGCAAGCCGTGTGCAGGGCAGCTGATAACGTGCTCAACACACGAACCTCCCGCCATGGAGGCTCCCGCATGCGGGCAACTGTTTTCCATGGCAAAGAACTGGCCGCCAAGGTTGAACACGATTGCCGATTGACCGTCTTGCAGCAAGACCAGCTTGCGTGCGCCTGGAGCCAGCGACTCCGGAGGCCCGACCGGAATCCATTCGGAATCAGGCATCGGATTTGCACTCGCTGTCCAAACGCCCGGCCGCCACGGCTTTCTGCATGATCTGAATCAACTCGCTTGCCGGAACTGCGCCAGTGACCGGCCACTGCCCATTGAAGACGAGATGAGGAACCCCTCCGGCATGGCCGGCCCCCATTGAGGACGGGACCGGAGAGCACGCCCTGGCGTCCCAACTGAACCCTGACGATTGAGCCAGGGCTTGCAGTGTCTCGGTCGAACCGATGTCTTGCCCCTGGGAGAAGAATGCACAGTAGATGGACTCTACCAACTGGTACATGGCCTCCGGCACCAGCCTGGACTGGGCCGCATTGACCAGGGCACATGCCAGCGCCGAATTCGGGAAGGTCGCAATGGCTTCGAAGTTCAGCGACAGGTCGACCGATTCGGCCACAGCGCGAATCTGTGCGCGGCGCATCGCCACAGCCGGCTGGCCACCAAGCCTTGCTTCATAGAATTCCTGGTACGGAATGCCTTGCGCAGGAATCTGCGGCAGCAAAGCATTGGCATGCCATATCGTTTCCAGCACCAACCCAGGATGCTGCTGTCGAATGGTTGCCCATGCTGAACGCAGATTACGCAACCCAATCCAGCACCAGGGGCAAATCAGGTCAAGGAAAAAATCAACGCGCAGAGTTTGCGGCGATGTGGCGGCAGGAACCGCACCCGAAAGTTCAGAGTAATTCACGCAATCATTCCTTAGCGCCCGGCCAGGGGCCGTATCCGGATGCAGGGTTGATATGACCGCCATCACCAGGATCGACAAGGCGAGAACGCCGGTCACCCGCCAAATGGACGACCCGCTCGAAGCTGGCCAAGGGATCAGGACGGCTGGCTGCTATCGGGCTGGGAAATGGCGGCTTTGTCCCGGGCAGCGCGCAATGCCGCGCACGGCACATCTTATTCCTCGAGCCTGATTCCTGCGTCGTTGGCGATCTTCGTCCAGACTTGCAGATCATTCCGGACGATCTCGCCCAACTGCGCTGAGGACTTTACAGGAGGCGGCTCGAAGTTCAGTTTCTTCATCAGGGCCGCGATCTCCGGCAACGCCTGCACCTTGTTGGCCTCATCGGCCAGCCGCTTCACGATTGCCGGACTAGTTCCCGCCGGCGCGAACATGCCGAACCATCCCACCGTGCTGAACTTGTAACCCTGTTCACCCATCGTTTTGACGTCGGCGAGCTGGGGAGACCTCACGTTGCCCACAATGGCAATGCCGCGCACCTTCCCGGATTGCAGGAACGGAACCGCCACGCTGGGATCGGTCCAGCCGATCTTCAGCACCCCCGAGGATAGTTCGGTGAGCAGTTGACTGGATGTCCGATATGCAACGTGTTCGGTCTTCATGCCGGTCTGCTTCTTTAGCCACTCCATCGTCAAGTGCGCGGAAGAGCCGGTGGCCCAGCTGCCATAGCTGTACTTGTCCGGATTCGCCTTCACCAGCGCGATGAGTCCAGGCAAGTCGTGCACCGGCAGATCCGGGCTCACCAGCAGCAACACCCCACCCACCGCAGTTTGCGCGATCGGCACGAGGCTCTTTCTTGCCTCCTGGGAAATGGGCTTGATGACCGCCGGCGCAACCACCATGTTGGATGCCGTTGTGTAGAGAATCGTGTAGCCATCCGGCGCCGCCTTGAGGACGGCGTTGGTCCCGATCACCCCACTGCCACCCGGCCGGTTCTCCACGACCACGGATTGCTTCAGCGATTCGGAAAGGCGCCGCGCCATGACCCGCGCCAGCGCGTCGGTTCCCGATCCGGGAGACGACGGCACGATCATTTGAATCGGGCGCGCGGGCCAGGCTTCCTGTGCCTGGAGCGGACCTGCCGCGCACAAGGCAATGATTGCCTCGGCGCACAGCGCCGCTGCGAGCAGCTTTTTCAGTAATGACATCGTCTCCCCCATGTTTTCCGGACTATCACCCAGCCTGCCAGGTGCTGCTTGCCTCACCAGCGCAACTGTGCGGCAGGCGATTTCTATTGGCCCAGGCTATCGTGAGCACGATCATAGCAGCGCTAAATTTTAATGTCGACATTATTGTATTCATGCGGTGCACGCGACATGCCGCCACCGGCTCCTCGCGGTGCTCGATGGTGAACTTGACGCCAGCGGGCATCGCCGACAGCACAGGGGCGTTGGCGGTTCTGGAGACGCTAACGAAGCGCCGGCCGGGACTGAGGATCTGTTTGCAGATGGTGCGTACGATCGTCGCACTTTGATGGATAAGGCCGCGATGCTCGACTTCGTCGTGCAGGTGATGCGCCGCCACGAGGATCAGGTTGGCTTCGCGGTGTCACCCTGGCGTTGGGTGATGGAGCGTACCTTCGGATGGAGGGACTACGAGCGGCGTCCTGATGCGTCCGAGACCATGGCCTATATCGCAATGGGCGGGCTGCTACTGCGCAGAGTCGCCCATCCTTCATCCTTCAGTTTTCAAACGGGCTCTTGGTGCAGCTGCCGAGTCGTTTTAACGATCAGACTTTCTCCAATGGCGAAGGGAAATCGGTGGCGGCCAGCCATTGCGCGGTGAAGCGCCCCATCGCATTTAACAATACGTCGGAGTTGAGGCCTGCCACTCCTCCAAACGCCGGCGAGATGACCAACGCCGTATTGTCCTGGGTGTACACCTGCAATCTCACGGGTAAATCCGCTGGCTGCAGTATCGCGTCCGTACCTCTCGCATTGGAGAACTCGAATGCGCGCAGGAAGTCGTCCGCATGGCATGCGCCTATGCAGACAATTACCTTGGGCTGCATGCGTTGCCTCAATTTCGCAATGAAGCGGAAACGGCCACCCGTCCGGCATAGACTGAGGTATCGACTCTGGGGATTAAGCGCCGGTTGGTTCCGGTACACCCTGGCCCAGCATCTGTTTCCGCTTGCGCCCGTGGGCAAAGGAAACAGACTGATCCTGAATTCCCCGCCGGAGGGACCGTAAAGGTGGTGCATGAAGTAATGCTTCCAGTCGCATGCTTCTGCGCCAATTGCCGCCGAGCGCGCTGAGGAAATGAGCTTTGCCGCTTTCTGATGGCTTTGCCAGCGCATCATACTTTCCTGATTCCGCTGTCGAAAGTATTTGTCCCATACAACTGGCTCGTGCAAAGGATTGAGCGGTGCTGTCAGCGACTTGCCATCGGTCTTTGGCGTAATGTCGCAGAGCCAGACGGGCGCGGCGGGATTTCCGTGCATGCCGACATAGGAAGCAAGGTAAGCATCTACCTCCTCACTGGACAAACCGGCAATACTTGATGGGTTTCCTTGAACCGCATTCCGAATGCCGTCGCTCGGCGCAACCCCGCTCAATCCAACGGCAAGCGCAGCTAGTGCGTTCATGCTTCACGCCTCTTATTGGTTATAAAAACTATAACGATAGGAGTGGAGCTTAACCACTTCCGACAGCATTGCAAGCCCGAGACCTGTCCGATGTTGACGGGGTGCAACACTCGAAACTCAGGCGTCAGCGGCGTGGCGCCATATCTTCCCCGCCTCTAACGGCACGCAAAATCCGCTGGTGCCGCACGCAAGTGTGCAAGGGAAAAACCGCCTGCCGCCTGGCTCTCCCGGCATCGTCCGGTGCATCCAACCGTCTTCCGGACATGAGTGTCTCCGAGGTTCCCGCCGGATATGATGAAACCCTCACGTGACGGACCTCAAATCACTATTCAGCGTTGGCTGACAACAACATGAGAATTAAGAGACATCTATTTCAGATGTAAATATGTTTAAATTCACCCTTCGCAGCGTCGCTGCACCACTTACGCGCACGCTGCGCGAAACCGGAACGGGCACCCCGCACAGTTCCGGTTTTTTTTCACACCCAGCGTTCCCATGCGGCAGGCAGGAAGCCCTCCACAGGGCAGCAAGGAATATTCCGTCGCCCCCTTCGGGCCTGACGAAGGCCCGGCTCCGCAAGCCTCCCTAGACATCCCCTCCTGCGCCCGCCACTTCACGCCTGAGTCGAAGCGATGCACCGATGCGCTTGAAAGGTTCAGGCGGCATCCAGCCTGGAAGGCTGTTTGCCATGATGAAGTCGAGCTCCCTGCTCCGCATGCCGTTCATGTACTCGGCCATGAAGTGGCCGAGATACGTGCCCTTGACAACACCGACACCGTTGCACCCCACGGTGCTGAAGAAGTTGTCCCCATCCTTGCGGAACACGGAGTGATGGTTGAGCGTCATGCTGATAAGCCCGCCCCATGTGTATTCGAAGCGCTTACCGGCAATGGAGGGAAAGCGCGCCTCGAATGACCTGCGGTGGTTTTCCCATGCGGCCTGCAGGCAGGTGTCGCTGCTGCGCAGCGCAGGCTGAACGTGAAACGTGTTGCGCACAAAGATGCGCCCGTCAGGCGTGTAGCGGACGGTGGTTCCGGCCGGGTGCGCCGATGTGGTGCCCCAGGGCCGTACCCCGTTGAAATGGGCCGAGACTTCGCTGCCGCATAGCGGTTCGGTCAGGCTCGCATAGGTGAAGAGTGAAGCCAGCCGGTTCCCGACGCGGCCGAATGCCTCGCTGAAACTGCCGACGGTTAGCGCCAGCACGTCAGCGCGCAAGGTGCCGCCCAGGAACTTCAGGGTATGGACTGGCCCGTAGTCGCAGGCCACTACCGGGCTCGCCGTGAACAGCGTGACGGATTCCGGTAGCGCAGCGGCCAGACCGCGAACCAGGGCCGCCGGGTTTACCAGCACGTTGCCGGGTGTATAGACCGCCGCCTTGTAATAGCTTGTGCCGAGCCGCCGCGAGAGGGCCTGTCCTTCCACGACTTCATATTCGAAGCCGGCGGCCTTCAGGGCATCGGCAAAGCACTCGAGCCTGGCGAGATTGCCTTCCTCGTGCGCCGACATGTATTTCCCCGCGTCGTGCCAGCCGCAATCGATGCGGTATCGTTCTTTCAGGCTGCGCAACTGGCCGATGGCAAGATTATTCAGCGCGAACAGCTGACGCTCGTATTCGGCGTCCGGCTGTCCACCATCCACGTTGTGCGGCACATCGATCAGGAAGCCAGCGTTGCGGCCCGAGGTGCCCTGGCCGATCTCAAGTGCGTCGATAAGGGCGATCCTTGCCTGCGGACGGATCTCCGCCAGCCGGCGTGCCAGCGAGATCCCGGTGAACCCGGCCCCTACGATGGCAACATCGAAATGCTGCTCCCCCTTGAGGCGCGCTCCGAGACCGGAATGACGGGAAGGTGATGATTCATACCAGCCGAGATCACCGTCGATGGCTGGTCGTTTGTGTATGGATTGCATTGATAAATTGGCTGCCCGGGAAGAGCAGGCGCCATTTTATACACATAGTGGGCCTGACATGGCGACTGGCAGCGGGAATCAAGGCTGGCCGGCCGCGGCCGCCCGGCACCATCCCCCGAAGCGTCCGGGGATGTCGGGCCTTCCTGGTCCGAAACATCCGGCACTCTGGCCGATGCCGGCGCCACCGCTCACGGCGGCCCGGGAAGTGCCTTCAGGCCGATCCAGAGCACAACGATGACGACATTGACCGGCACGCTGAGCACACCGGGCACGTAGAAGAGCGCTGACAGGCCAGGCGCGCGCAGCATCAGTTCGACCACGCCGCCCAAGGCGCAGAAGGCCAGCCCGCACCAGAGCCAGCGCCGCATATAGGTCAGCAGCCAGTGCGCGTGCGCCTGGTTGAAACGCCAGGCGACGGTACGTTCGACGAGATTGCCCCGGCTGACATCGCGGAACAGCCAGCCGAAGAAGAAGTAGCGGTACAGCATGGTGCGAAAGGCAAGCTCTTGCATGATGACTCCTTCAGCCGCGCCTGTCCGTAGTTCGCCTGGCCCGGCGCTGAATGGCGCCGGGCCCTGCATCTCCGCCCCCACCTGTGTCCGGGACGCAATAGCGGAATAGCGGAGAAGATACGCACGGTCAAAAGCGCTTCGGGCCGCCTCGTGCCTGGGCTTCCACGCCCAGGTACACGCTGGTCACCCCTGGATAGTGGTGTCATACCCCGTATGACCTGGCCGATACCGGTCAGTCGCACGGCAAGTGCCATCATTGCACGGCCCATGATCGGCCATGAAGCAGGCACATCGGCCGGGAAAATGGCGCGAGACTACAGCCCCGTCTGCGTGTTCTCCACGCAAGCCTTTGCGTAGGCAATGGCTTCGCGGATCGCTTCTTCCTTGCTGCCGAATCGGGTTTTCATCTTGTGCCGCAACCCAGGGATGAACTCGTTGGTGTGATCGATCTTCCGCTCGAACAATACTGATGCCTGCCAAATCCCGCCATGTGACTCCCAGACCGTGCAGTGGCAGTGGTAATCCCCTTCTTCGACAAAGACATGGCTCGACACGGCAATCTCCCATCGTTACTCATGGATCATGGACCATGGATCATGGAGTGGGCAGAAAATCACTAGCCATTGTCGTTCTCATCACCCAAGCCAAACAGATGCACGGTGTCCCGGTATCGTCGGTGAGCCGCCAGCGCAAGGCACAGGCCTGCGATTGACAACCCCAGGGCCCAGCCGATAGTGCGCCGCATCTTCGCGGCCTGTTCGGCCCGGTAGCGGGAGTCCGCGGCTATGCGCACGCCCTCCCAAAACTCGGTTTCCTGGTTGCCGTTTTCGACTATCGCCATGTTTGCCTCCCTGTATGGATGTCGGAGAGCTTTATGGAGGAAATCGTAGCATGTAGCACCTGACCACGCAGACCATCCACACAGGTCTTGCACCTGATGGACCTGCCCCCGCTGCCGGGCAGGCTGCGCATCAGCTCGCCGCGCAAGAATCCGCGCATCTCAGGGTGCGATATTGCCGGAACCGCTACGATCCATACAGCGAAACTGGATTGCCGACACATGGCCCCCCCCCGGCCATGGAGACAACGTTTCATTCATGCCGCCGCAAATGCGCGCTCGCCCAATACCTTGTTCAATCGATTGTTCAAAATATCCAGGGATGTGAACCCCATCGCCAGAAGTTGCAACTGCCCTCGATCTTCGACGAGCAAACTCGGGAAACTTGATATACCCCAGCTACGGGCGAGGGCAAAATCCGCCTGCGTCGCTTGCTTCACACTGTCGGATTCGAAGAGATCGCGAAATGCTTGCTTCGATACATCGAGGCCGCTGTCTGCCAGGGCGCCCGCTGCCACTTCGACCAGGACATCCGTTGCCGTGGTATCCCGGGCATCCATGTAGAATGCTCGCTGCAGAGTACAAAATAGCGGAAGCGGATTCTGTCCAGGAGCGAATGCGCGCGCGGTTACCACCGCTCGGCAGATGGGTTCCGTGTCGTATATAAAGCCTTCGCGAGCCAGGAACCCCTTGCGGTTGAATTGAAGACCGCTAGCCTTCTCCACGCGCGTCCAGTGCTGAAGGCGGAAGCGTTTGCCGGCGTCGTCCAGAATGTCCGTTGCCCCTGCGCGTATGCCGCCCACTACAATTTTCAAGGGGAGGTCCGGCCTTGTTTCCGTGAGTTCCGTCAAAATATTTCCAAATCCGTAACACCACGAACACATCGGGTCGCCAACGTAGATCAACTGCATCGAATTCTCCTGAATGAAGGGCTGATTGCAATGCGTGTCCAGCCCGGGGACTCCAATCTATTGGATGGGCCGGCACCGATAAACGCCCCTCGCGACATAACAGTCGTTACATGCCCGCAAAACGATGAAACGCAAATTCGATGACCTTCAGCTCGGCAGCATCGAGCTCTTCTGTCTCGCCGCGGAACTCAGCAGTTTTACGGCGGCAGCGATTGCCACCAGCGTGACGCCGGCAGCAGTAAGCCGCTCCGTTTCCCGCCTGGAATCGCGCCTGGGTGTACGCCTCTTTGTCAGGACGACACGACAGATAAGGTTGACGGATGAAGGCCGGATCTATTTCGAGCAATCTCGCAACGCGCTGGCGCAACTGGTCGATGCCGAGCGGCAAGTGAGCGGTCAGCACGGGAGTCCGGCAGGCCTGCTGCGCATCAGCCTGCCAACCCCATATGCGCACTACCGGGTGCTACCGGTACTGCCGGAATTCCATCGGCGCTTCCCCGATGTTTCCGTCGAAACCCATATCAGCAATCGCAACGTCGAATTCGCAGACGACGTCTACGATCTGTCGGTCCGTGGCAAGGCGCCTGAGGACTCCACTCTCATCGCAAGGAAACTGGAGGACGCGGAACTTGTGGTCGTCGCTACGCCGGGCTATCTCAAGCGCGCGGGAAAACCGGCGACGCTTGACGCGTTGCACACGCACGAGTGCATTCAGTTCGATATTCCCAGCAGCGGACGCCGGTTGGCCTGGACCTTCAGTCATGAAGGGAAACACATCGACGTCGCGACAACAGGAAGCTACGGATGCTCCGAGGACGTGCTCGGCGGCGCCACGCTGGCGCGCGCAGGAGCGGGATTGTTTCAGACCTATCGATTCGTGGTGGAGTCTGACCTGCGCGAGGGGAATCTCGTGGAGGTGTTGCCGGAGTACGGCGGGGCCACCCGGCCGTTCATCCTGCTCTACCCACACGCGCGCCATTTGTCGCTGCGCGTGCGAGCCTTCGTCGATTTTCTGGTGGAGAAGTTCGCGCACTGAGCTACTGTGCCGGCCTTATCTTCGCGATGACTACCAGCACGACAGCGGCGTTGGCAGGCAGCTGGCTATGCGAGAACGCCGAACGTGCATGGCCGGCCTTTTCACCCAGCACGGCGGCAAACAAATCCGAGGCGCCGTTGATCACCGCGGGTTGGTCGAAATAGCCCTCGGCACTGCTCACATGGCCTTCGACGCGCACGATATGATCCAGCCGCTCAAATCCGCCAAGGTGGTGCCTGATTTGCGCCAGAACGTTCAAAGCGGCCAGCTCAGCCGCCTGCTTGCCTTGCTCCAGGGTCAGGACTTCGCCAACGCGCCCTTGAAAAACGACGCGGCCCTCCTGAAGCGGGAGTTGCCCCGATATAAAAAGAAGGTCGCCTGCTTCACTGGTCGCTGTGTAGCTGCCCAGGGGCTGCGGTGGCTGCGGCAGCGCAAGGCCAAGATCGGCGAGATTGGATTCCACGGACATTTCGGCTCCTCAATGATTACGGCTGAACAAAGACATCTCAAGAATGATTGATTGATTGATTGGCTCGGCATGCTTCCCGTAGGCCATCTGCTACTTCTGGCGAGGGACGTCTTCCGAATTGACATAGCAACAACGGGAACCGCGTTGCCGCAGATGCGGAATCCGATCTTCCATGCCGGACGGATGGTGTAGACGATCCGCATTCCGCCTTGGCTAAACTATAGGCTCCGGCGCCGCCCCGATAAGCCGCCAACGTGGAAAATCACTTGGTACACGACGGAATAAATCCAGGTGGCCTTCACCGCCGCGTCCAGGACTTCGCCGGCCACAGTAACTTGACGCCTCCCGGGTCTTGCATGCCTGAGGCCCCACACGGTGCCCGCGCACCAGTCTCCGATCGGATGCGTTATCCCTTCCGGCGCCGCCAGGGTCACACAGGCCGGTCTACTCCCTGGACAAGAATTTCGTCCGCGCGTAACGCATCGGGAATCCATTCACGTATGAAGGCGATCCGGGTCTTGATCTTGGTGTCGAGGTACTGTCGCGACGCATAGAGGACGTAGATATCTAGCCGCTGGAGATGATATTCGGGGAGTACGTGAACCAGGGTGCCGGCCCGGAAGGCCGCGCGCACCGTCAGCGTAGGCAGCGCGCCGATACCCATCCCTTCTTGCAAGGCGACCGCCATCGCATCCGGTACGTTGACGCGAAATCGCGCGTCAGGCAGTGTGAACCTCCGCTTGCCCGCCGGGCAGATCGGTACATCCCAGGCGCCCGTGGAAATCGATAGGCCAGGTGCGAGTTCAAGGGGATGTGGAAGGGTTGCCTGCCCGATAGGCACGGGCAGGCTGGATTTATGAAACGCTGGCTCAGACCAGGTTGATCACGACGTTGATGTTGCCGTTTGTGGCTTTGGAGTACGGGCACGTCTGGTGCGCGGCGTCCACCAGCGCCTGGGCGACTTCGTGCTCCAGCCCCGGGAGGCTGACATTGAGACGCGCTTGAAGGAAGTAAGCGCCGCCGGTTGTGCCCAGGTCCACTTCCGCGTCGATGGCCAGGTCGGCCGGGAGAGCGACCTTCATTTTGCCAGCCGCGATCCCGATCGCACCGATAAAACAGGCCGACCAGCCAGCGGCAAACAGCTGCTCCGGATTGGTGCCACTGCCGGCGGTGCCAGGTGACGAGAGCTGGATGTCCAGGCGGCCATCAGAGCTGCGGGATGTGCCGTTCCGCCCGCCGGAGGAAGTGTGGGTTTTGCCGGTGTAGAGTACGTTTTCGAGTTGGGTCATGGTGGATTCCTTACTGGAAATAGAAAAGCTGTTTATCAATTGCAAGCGATCAATCCGGGCGGTCATCGGAGTGACCGTACGTGCTATGCGGCCAAGCGGGGATCTGCAGCGTGTTCGCCTTCGGTATAGCCGTCACGGTTGCTGATGCGGGCGAGCATGGCAGCGCTGTCGGCAGCGGCATCTGAGCCGCGGGTGGGCGAAGCGGAGACGCCAACGCGATCCAGGCCCGCGACGAATCGCGCGGTGCCATCGACATAACGGGCGCCATCCGTGTAGACGTCACGCTCGCCACTACGCGCGCCGTCGGTGAACGGGTCCCGCTCTACGCTGCGCGCGGCGGCTGCGCCTGGGCCAGCGCCATGATTCGAAGCCAGCTCGGCTGCGGACACAGCCTGTACCCCACCGGCGGCGGCGGCGAGGGCAACGATCGAGACAAGGCGCTTGGCAAAGATTGTGACGTTGATGATTTTCATGATGCTTATCCAGGTTCGTGTAGGGCAGTTGCGCCGGTGTCCGGCGCGGGCGGTGTTGCGGCGCGGGCGGGAGGATCTGGTCTTGGTTGCCGCCGCCGCGCTACACGAAGCATTTAAGGCGACCGATGTATCTGGCCCGTAGCGATTTCGCCGTGGCACTGTGAGCACGCGTATCGCACTGGGCAAGCGATACAAACGAATACAAAATCGTCCGTCGCGGCAGCGGGGAGGAGGGAATGAAGACACGGCAGCCGAGGGCGGAGAGACTGGACCCGGACCAGAGGACGGCACGGACCCCACCTTGTCGGGACGCGGCACGAAGTGCTTCATGCCAAACACCAACCGCCACCGCTAAACGCTAAACGCGACGTGCAGCCCGCCCTGCCCGCCGTCGCTGGAAACGAGGCGCCGCGCGCCGGAACAGCCCGCTATGCCTGTGCAGGCAGGGTGAGCCTGGCTTGAAGGCCGCCCTCTTGCCGATTGGAGAGTACGAGCCGCCCGCCAAGGGCCTGCGCCAGTTGCTGCGCAATCGCCAACCCCAGGCCCGTACCGCCCGTCCCCCTGTTCCGGGACGTCTCGAGGCGATAGAACGGCTGCATGACCCGTTCAAGCTCGGCTTCGGGAATGCCGGGACCGCGGTCCCGCACTGCAATGGCAAGACTGCCTTCCTCCTCCCGGAACACAGCAATATCCACGTCGCCGCCGAACTTGAGCGCGTTGTCCACGAGGTTCGTCAGGATGCGGCGCAGCGCCTGCGGGCGCGTCAGTACCGGTGCGCCGACCTTGCCGTCCAGGGTAATCGCATGCCCACCGTCCCGATAGTCACAAGCCAGGCTGTCCAGCAGTGCATCGAGGTCCACGCGGGCCAGCGCTTCCGCGCTGCCATGCAGCGTGCGCGCATAGGTGACCCCCTCGCGGACCAGATGCTCCATCGCGCGAAGATCGCTGTAAAGCTTGTCCTGCGCCTCGGATCTCTCCATCAAGTCCAGGCGCAACCGCATTCGCGTGATGGGCGTCTGCAAGTCGTGGGAAATCGCCGCGAGAATTTGCACGCGTTCGGCGAGATACCCCGCGATGCGCTGCTGCATGGCGTTGAAGGCCGCCGCAGCGTGTACCACCTCGGCCGGCCCGCGCTCGGGGATAAGGTCGGCCTTCAGATCCGGCCCCAGGTTCTCCGCGGCCGCCGCCAGTTGCTTCAGCGGGCGCGTTACCAGGCGCACGGCGATCCAGGCGCAGCCTGCCAGCAGCGCCAGCTGAACGCACAGGAGCCCCGGCAACCAGGCCGACAATCCCGTTGGCGCCGGATGGACATCGATGGTGAGCGGACTGCCGTCGCTCAGGCGCAAATGCACCTGGAATTGCGCCCCATCGGCAGACAGTGTATTTGCCGTCACATCGTAGCGCTCCCCCAGTGCCTCTGCGATCGTCGCGACGGCTTCCTGGGATAGTTGCAAGGCTGGCGGGTCGCCGCCGGCCGTGCCGGCGTTGAGCAGGTAGCTGTAGTTTCGGCGCCCCAGCCGATCGAGCCAGGCCGGCCGCTTATCCGCCGGCATCATGTCCAGGATGGCAACGGAACTGGCTACATCGCGCCCGAGGTTGCCCAGCATCAACCTGTCGGCGACCTGCGAGCGCTCCCGCAGCACGAGGCTGAAGGCAAGCCCTTGCGCCAGCACGAGGCCGATCAGCAGGATCACCATCAGGCGAGCAAACAACGTGCGCGGCCATCCTCGCAGGGTCCCGTCCGGGCGGCTCATGTGCGCTCCTCCCGAATCTCCACCATCGCCGCGAACACATAGCCCTCGCTGCGCACCGTCTTGATATAGCGGGGCTCCTTGGCATCGTCGCGCAGGCGCTGCCGCAGGCGGCTCACCATCAGGTCGATGGAGCGCTCGAACAGTTCGGCTTCGCGTCCCTGCGTCAGGTTGAGCAGTTGGTCCCGGTTCAGCACGCGCTGCGGATGGTCGAGGAAGACCCGCAGGAGCCGGTACTCCGCGCCGCTGAGGGCGACGATGACGTCGTTATCGTCGAGCAGGTGCCGCGCGGTCGTATCCAGCCGCCAGGGGCCGAAAGCCAGCATGGTAGCCGCTTCGGTGATCTGCAGGTTGGGGGGCAACATGCGCGTGCGCCGCAGCACCGAACGTATCCTGGCCAGCAGTTCGCGCGCCGCGAATGGCTTGACGAGGTAGTCGTCCGCGCCCATCTCAAGCCCCAGGATACGATCGGCCTCCTCGTTGCGGGCAGTAAGCATCAGCACTGGCATGTTCTTGCGTTCGCTTGCGCGCAAGTCCCGGCACAACGTCAGTCCGTCTTCGCCGGGAAGCATCAGGTCCAGCACGACGAGATCCACCGCGCCCTTGTCCAAGGCCGCGCGCATCTCGCGCCCGTTCGCCGCAAGGGTCACACGCATCCCGCTGCGTTCGAGATACTCGGCCGCCAGCGTACGGATATCCCGGTCGTCGTCCACGATAAGGATATGGTCAGGCTGAGTCATGGCGCACCTTCAGATTGGCAGGGTGGTTTCCGGTCACAGGGCGAACACGCCGTCGCCGTGCGGCGCCCGCCAGGCGCAGAACAGGCGGTCTGGAGAAAGCCCATCGGCAGGTCGCGCCTGCGCGAAGCTCATACGCGAGTGCGGACAAGATCATCGTGGCGAGCAGCAGTGAACGCTTCATTTTCGTTTCCCCTCCAGGATCGCGGCGCGCAACCCGCGCCTTGATGCCATTGTGCTGTGGCCTCAGCGGCGCTTTGTATCGGCATGTATCTGGACCGCCCGCGGACAAGAAACATTTCATTTCCGGCCGTTTCCCGAAACATCCGGAATACGCGCGAGCGTTGCAATAGCGCCATTGCGTCAACACCGGAGGCATTCGTGACTTCAACAACCACCGCCACCCTACCCCATTTACCGCAGCGGCGCCGCAGAGCGGGCATCACCAGGCGCGCCTTGCCGGGGCTTC
Source organism: Cupriavidus sp. SK-3 (assembly GCF_000611145.1). Lineage (NCBI taxonomy): Bacteria > Pseudomonadati > Pseudomonadota > Betaproteobacteria > Burkholderiales > Burkholderiaceae > Cupriavidus > Cupriavidus sp. SK-3. The sequence goes on from NZ_JFJV02000060.1 coordinate 28,324, forward strand.
GCGGGCGCCAGCCATGATCGAACTCGTACTGGCATTTTCGGCCGGCGTGCTGACGATCGCGTCCCCATGTGTGCTTCCCGTGCTGCCGATGGTGGTGAGCACGTCCATCGGCGAGCAGAATCCTCTGCGTCCGCTGTCAATCGCATTGGGGTTCGTCACCGCGTTCTCCTCGGTGGGCATTGCGTTCAGTGCACTTTCAAGCTCTCTCGGTGACGTGCACGACCTGATCCGGGATGTCTCCATCCTGATTCTGTTCGCATCCGGGCTCGCTCGAATCTGGCCGAGGCTATTCGACCGGCTCATGACGCCGTTTGGCGCCGTGATCGACCGCCTTGCCGGCGTAGGTGCCCGGGCAGGCAATGGCATGGTTGGCGGCTTCGTGCTAGGCACCACGCTGGGCGTGGTCTGGACGCCGTGCGCCGGGCCCGTACTGGCTTCCATCCTCGCACTGGTCGCCAGGGCGCAGGACCTGGGGCGTGCCGCAAAGCTCCTCACGCTGTTCGCCGCGGGTGCCGCGATTCCCATGCTGGCCATTGCCTACGGCGGCCGGTTCGTGACCACCCGCGGCCACAAGGTCGCCCGCCATGCACATCATTTGCAGCGCGGCTTTGGCGCGATTGTCGCCGCAACCGCCGTTGCCATGTACTTCCAGTATGACGTGCTTGCCGTAGCCTGGCTGACCAACTCGTTTCCCTCAATCAACCCTGGAGCCTGACTCATGCACCGCTCGATTCGTGCCTGTATCGCAGCCGTATCCCTACTCGCAGCAACACACGGCAGTGCGATAGCCCCCTCGCCTGCCGACCATGGCAAGGCGCCGGAGTTTCCCGCCAACGCGAAGTGGCTGAACACCGGGCCGCTGACAATCTCCGCACTGCGCGGCAAGGTAGTGCTTGTCGATTTCTGGACCTACACCTGCATCAACTGCATCAACACGCTCCCGCACGTCAGGCAGTGGTACGACAAATACCGGGACAAGGGGCTGATGGTGGTCGGCGTGCATACGCCCGAGTACCCGTTCGAGAAATCGACCTCGAACGTACAGGCTGCTCTCAAGCGCCTCGACATCCGCTATCCGGTCGTGCAGGACAATGCGTATGTCATCTGGGACGCCTACAGGAACCAATACTGGCCCGCCCTCTATCTTGTCGATGCCAGCGGCAAGATCGCCTACCAGCATTTTGGCGAAGGACACTACGAGGAAACGGAAGCGGCCATACAGAAACTCCTTTCCGATCGCAGATAGCCCTGTGCAAGCCCGGATCACGCCAGCAACCGCCGCTCCCCGGAAAGACAGATCGACGCGGGGCCGCGCCGATCCACCAGGGGGACCTTCCCGGCACAGACGATCCGGAACTTCCCCCGACCCGCGCTCGCTCAGTAGCGGGCGGCTTCGACTACGGCATCCGCAAAGGCCTTCGGCGCTTCCTGCGGCAGGTTGTGGCCCGCACCTTTGACAATCCGATGCGCGTACTTGCCTGTGAACCTTTTCGCGTAAGCGCTACCGTCCGTAGCCGGTGCGACGCCGTTCGAATCTCCGTCGATCGTGATCGCCGGCACCGTGATCGCCGGGCCCGTGGCCAGGCGCTTCTCGAGACTGTCGTATTGGGGCTCGCCCGCGGCAAGACTGAGTCGCCAACGGTAGTTGTGAATCACAATCGCCACATAGTCCGGGTTGTCGAAGGACGCCGCGGTACGGTCGAACGTTGCATCGTCAAAGTTCCACTTAGGGGAATTCTCCTTCCAGATCACCTTGGCGAGATCGCGCCGGTGAGCCTCGAGGCCGGCCTTGCCGCGTTCCGTAGCGAAGTAGAACTGATACCACCACGCGTGCTCGGCGTTCGGCGGCAACGGGCGCTTGTTGAACTCAAGGTTATTGATGATGTAGCCATTGGCGGAAACAATGGCTTTGCAACGCTCCGGCCACAGCGCTGCGATGACACAAGCCGTCCGCGATCCCCAGTCGTAACCGGCGAGAATCGCCTTGTCGATCCTGAGTGCATCCATCAATGCAATGGTGTCGAGCGCAACTGCCGATTGCTGGCCATTGCGGAATGCCTTGTCGGAGAGAAACCGCGTCGTGCCGTGACCGCGCGTATGCGGAACAATGACCCGGTAGCCAGCGGCTGCCAGATGCGGGGCCACATCGACGTAGCTGTAAATGTCGTACGGCCAGCCGTGCAGCAGGATAACGACGGGACCATCGTGTGGCCCAACCTCGGCATAGCCGACGCTGAGAACACCGGCTTCGATCTGCCTGATGTTGCCGAACGACGCACCGGACGTCGCCCAGGCGGCGACAGGAACAGACTGCCCGGCAGGATCCGACTGCGCACGGGCGAGTCCGGTCAGGCCCAACTCCAAGGCACCGATGCCGACAGCCGCGGCACCAAGGAAGCGACGACGGTCAGGGTTAATCTCTTCAGACATGCTTAATTCCCCTGCTTTGTGGTTGGCTTTGATTTCCAGAATTTCCAACGAAGCGGATGACTACCCGTCGTCCGTGCGGAAAATATAGGTGCAATCGGTCCGCCGATTAACCCGCCGCACAGCACATGGGTTGTTACATGGTGTAAATCGAAATGCGCCGGGCTTTCGCCCAACGTGGCAGTCACAGCCCCCGATGCCTGCTATCCGCGTTGGCAATCGCAAGGCGCATGGCATGTGGCGCACGCCTGCGCGCCGCCGTTCCTGCCGTCTTCCGGCCCGTGAGGCTGTTGAGCCGCTGCGCCGGCGTTCCCGCACACTCAACAGACGGACAGATTGACGCGGGCACTGGCTGTCCGCCTGATTTGTTCCCGTCAGGCAAGACTCTTTGTCCATGGCGGGTATTCGAACTCAGCATCGATTCAACTAGATTTAGGACCAATCGGTGCCGCCGGCCCGATCGGCAAGAGAGCCGAATCAACTTGTATCGAGGTTTATCATGAGCACATCGCAAAAAGTCGTCGTCGTTACTGGTGCATCGCAAGGTATTGGTGCGGAGGTGGTCAAGGCTTTCCGCCAGCGCGACTACCGCGTTGTCGCAACGGCGCGATCCATCAAGCCGTCGGACGACGACAACATCCTGACGGTCGCAGGCGACATCGCCGATCCGGCCACCGCCCGGCGCGTAATCTCCGAAGCCGTGGCGCGCTTCGGCCGCATCGACACGCTGGTCAACAACGCCGGCATCTTCATCGCGAAGCCTTTTACCCAGTACACCGCCGAAGACTACGCGGCGAAAACGAGCGTGAACCTCGCAGGCTTCTTCTACATCACGCAGCTCGCCATCGCTGAAATGGAGAAGAGGTCGAGCGGCCACGTGATCAGCGTCACCACCAGCCTGGTCGACCACGCCATCAACGGCGTGCCTTCCGTACTGGCATCGATGACCAAGGGCGGACTGAACGCGGCCACGAAATCGCTCGCCATCGAATACGCCAGGAGCGGCATTCGCGCGAATGCCGTCTCGCCGGGAATCATCAAGTCCCCGATGCACCCGCCGGAAACCCATGCCGCGCTCGGGGCACTCCATCCGGTAGGCCGTATGGGCGAGATGAGCGATATCGTGGACGCCATCCTGTATCTGGATTCGGCGCCCTTCGTAACTGGCGAAATCCTGCATGTCGACGGCGGGCAGAGCGCTGGTCACTAGAGCACTCCAGGGCGCCATTGAACGCAGCCCGGCCCGCGTGGGCGGGGCGGACATCTCGTGCGCCAGCCAGTCCAATGCCGCCTGGCTTCGGCCCGCGCCACTCACGTGCGCCATCTGCCGCCGCGCACGAGTTCTGTCACCGCGTCGGCAAAGGCCTCGGGTGCTTCCTGCGGCAAGTTGTGGCCGACACCCGGAATCTGCCGATGCATGCGCGGCCCGGTAAACCGTGCGGCGCTGGCTTTGCCGTCGGTTGCCGGGACGACGCCATCGGCCGTGCCATCCAGCGTGATGGCGGGAACCGGGATCGGCGGAATCGCCGCCAGCTTTCTTTCCGTTGCCTCATGCTGCGGATAGCCGGGCGCCAGGCCAAGCCGGTGGCGGTACGAGTGAATCACGACATCGACATAGTCCGGGTTGTCGAATGCCTCGGCCGCGCGCGCAAACGCCGGCTCGTCAAAGTGCCAGGTCGGCGAATTGTTCTCCCACAGGAGGCGGGCGATATCGCGGCGGTTGGCTTCGAGGCCGGCGCGACCGCGCTCCGTCTGGAAGTAGTACTGGTACCAGAGGCCCCGCTCGACCTGCGCCGCCAGGGGGGCGGTGGCATGGGCAATGTCCTGGATCAGATAGCTGTTGACGGAAACCAGGCCGACGCAGCGCGAAGGACGGATTGCAGCCACCACGCAGGCGGCACGGCCGCCCCAGTCATATCCCGCCAGCACAGCCTCGGGGATGTGCAGCGCATCCATCAGCGCAATCACGTCTTCCCCGATCGCCCCCTGCTGTCCCGCCCGTGGCGTGGATGCCTCGCGAAAGCGCGTGGTGCCGTGGCCACGCAGATGGGGCACGATGACCCTGCAGCCACGCGACGCCAGGATAGGAGCGACATCCACATAGCTATGGATGTCGTAAGGAAAGCCATGCAGCAGAATCACGGGGCGGCCGTGTTCGGGGCCCGTCTCGTGATAGCCGATTTCGAGCCAGTCGGTGCGCACCTGCCTGACCGGCATGCGTTGCACAGGGGCAACGGATGTACCGGCTTCGACCCGATTCACGGACGGTATGGCCAGCGCTTGCGACGCGGCGACCAGCGTGGCGCCGGCGACGCCGGAGAGCAGGAACGCCCGGCGGGAACTTTGATGGTTGGACACAGTGCTGTTTCTCAGGGTTGGATCGGGGGAATCGTCAGACATTCTTGATATCGGCAATATTGGCGACTAGCGCGTTGCCCAGCCAGCTGGCGAGCAGTACGCCGGCCCTGGCGATGCCCTCGGCTTCGCCGAGGCGCTCCACCAGCATGGCGCAGAGCGCGTCGAACCGGCCGTGCGCCTGGACCTGGATCAGGGCGTCGTGCTCCACTGCATCGACCTGATGGAGGAAGCAGCCGAACGCCCTGCGCCAGACCACCAGTCCGGCGCCTGCTTCGAGCATCTCGCTGGCGGGCGGCGGCATGCCGTCGCTGAGCGAAGTCCAGATGTCCCGTGCATTGGTCGTTGCCGCACTAACCTGCAGGGACGGCACCAGGATCAGCGTCGCCGCGTCCCAGTCAATGCCTTCCAGCGCGGCAGCGGGCAGCGGCGCAGCGTCGGCCGCGACGAAGGCCCGGGACATTGCGTGTTCGATCCAGGCCAGTTCATGGAGATCGGGATTGTCGGGATACCGGGCGATCAGCGTTTTTCCAAAGCCGTCGGCATAGGCATCGAGCGTCCATGCGTGCGGCGGATGACTGTCAATATGTGCGATGGCCGAGGCGAGAAACGCTTCGTCGCCCATCCATTCGTGCACGCGCGGAAACGACGTTTCAAGGCAGCCGACAAGCTGCGCGCGGTAATTGTTCTGGTAGACCGCGAGGCCCGCCGCGGCATCAGACCCGATCCGGCGCGCCGCCGCGGGGGATGCCGTCATCAGCCAGGCCCGAAAATCCTCCTGCATGGCAGACAGGCTCATGCTTCATCTCCCCCAATGGCGCGCGCGACGGCAAGCTCGTCAAGCAGTCCGGCAAGCGGCGGTATGTTGTCGTCGCGCTCGATCATGGTGGCCACGGGGCCGACGCGCGAGCGCACCCGGGCGTAGAGCTGCCATACCGCCTCGCAGACCTCGTTGTCGTGGGTGTCGATCAGCAACTCGCGCCCCTGGCTGTGGCCGGCCAGGTGAATCTGGCGTACGCGGGCCGCGGGAATGCCGTCGATATAGGCGTGCGCGTCGAAGCCGTGATTGGTGGCGCTGACGAACACGTTGTTGACGTCCAGCAACAGACCGCAGCCGGTGCGGTCGCACATGGCCGCGAGGAATTCCCATTCGGTCATGGTGGCTCCTGGCAGGGCAAGATAGCTGGACGGGTTCTCGAAGAGCATGGCGCGGCCGAGCACGTCCTGCGCCACCGCGATGTTGGCGCAGACGAGATTCAGTGCCTCGTCGGTATACGGGATCGGCAGCAGGTCGTGGGAATTGAAGCCGGCGATCCGCGACCAGCTCAGATGGTCGGAGACGTAGAGTGGATCGAATTCATCGACCAGCGCCTTGAGTCTTTGCAGGTAGTTTCGGTCAAGTCCGTCCGATGAGCCGACCGACATCGATACGCCGTGCAGCACGACCGGATATCGGCTGCGCACCTCGCGCAGGACATGGCGGGGCCGCCCGCCGTCGACCATGAAGTTTTCGGAGATCACTTCAACGAAATCGACCGGAACTTCCGTTTCAAGAAAGTCCTGGTAGTGTTCCTTGCGCAAGCCGAGACCATAGCCGGCGAAGGGCGGACTGAAAACTGGCATGGGTATGCTCCCAACGGTGCAACAGGCCGGGAGAGCCCGGGACGCTTGCGCCTCCCGGGCTCTCCCCTGGGCCTGACTTCAGGGATTACTTCGGTTCCGCCAGCGTGCCGCCTTCCTTCAGGCAGACCGATGCGGGCTTGACGAGGACGCCCTTGCCCTTGCAATCGTTAAGACCTGCACAGTCGTTGCTGGCCGTGGCACACAGGCTGGTGCCCTTGCAGGAATTGACGCCATAGCAGCGGCCAGGCTCATCGCTACCGGCCGCGCGTGCCGGTGCCATGATCGAAAGGGATGACAGCGCGACAAGCGCGGCGGCGGCGGCCAGGGTGGCACGGGACTTTTTGGTCATGTTCATGGTGAAACTCCAGGTTGGTTGGGGGAAAAATGCTTTGCTGCAATCACGAATTTCGCGCCGCTTCTTCGATCACCAGCGCAACCGCTTCGGGCTGCGAGATGGGGAGAGCGTGGCTGGCCTTGATCTCCGTGACTTTGGCGCCCGCTCGCTTGTACATCCAGCGCTGCAGGTCCGGGTTCAGCACACGGTCTTCCGTTGCGACAATGCCGTAGCTCGGCTTTTCGCGCCACGCGGCCGACCAGACATTGCCCGCGAACAAGGCGCCGGGCACCGGCACCTGCGAGGCCGCCATGAAGTCGGTGCGGTTGGACTTGAGATCGGCGGCGTAGTCGGCGTTGAACCGGGCGGAATCGATGAAGAGGTGGCCATCGCGTGTCGAGCGGACGCTTGAAGCAGCGGCCGCCGGCATCGAAGCGTTGAGCTGGTTCATGCCTTCCCCTACGTCCGGCTCCATGCCTGCGACGTAGACCAGCGCCTTCACCTTGGAACGGGCACCGGCTTCCGTGATGACCAGCCCGCCGTAGCCGTGACCGACCATCACCACGGGGCCGATCTGCATGGAGATACGCTCGCGCACGACAGCGATGTCATCGCCGAGCGTCGTGTGCGGAAGCTGGACCACACTGACCTTGTAGCCTTTGTGGATCAGGATGTCGTGAACCACACGCCAGCCCGAGCCGTCGACGAAGGCGTCGTGCACCAGGATGATGTTCTTGGCGCCCGCAGGCGCGGCCGGCGTAGCCGCCGGGGCGAGCGAGGGGATTGCAAGTGCCACCACGGCGGCGAGCAACGGAATGTACCGCATGTAGTATCTCCGGCAGGCCGGTGTGGCCTGCGTTGGGTGTGTGAAGACAGATAAAGCGCGAGCCGGCTAGTTCTTGCGTACGCCAGCGGGCACTGTGCGATCGAGCGACCAGGCCCCGCCCCCGTATGCCACCAGCGGCAGCAGCAAGCCAGCCCAGCTCAGGTGCGTCGGCCATGCGTCCGGATAGACGAAGATCTCGATCACCGCCGTCATGCCGAGCAGCGCTGCCGCCGAGAAACGCGTGAACAGGCCGAGCACGAGCAGCACCGGGAACAGGTGTTCAGACCACGTTGCAAGCCGGGCGGCAAGTTCAGCCGGGATCAGCGGCAATGCGTACTCCGATGCGAACAGCGCGTAGGTCGACGCCTTGATCGTCAGCAGCCCCTCCACCTTCGTCCGTCCCGAGAGAAAGAACACAGAGGCAATGCCCAGACGGGCAACCAGCAGCAATGCACCGTCCACTGCTGACGTGCCCTGCCCCGCGGCGCCTGCATATTGACCGGTGCGCGACATCACTGGATGGCCTTCAGCGAACCGTAGCCCTTGGGCGTCTTGATCTGCGCACAGGTACCCTTCTCCACCATCACCCAGGCATCGCCCTGGTAGTCCGCCTTGGACGTCCCCGCGCAGGTGGTGCCCGCGCCGGCGGAGCAGTCATTCTTTCCGGCGAGCGATACGCCGTAGCATTTTTCGGTGGCCTTGGCCGGTTCCGCAGCGTGGGCGGCGCCCGCAAAGGCATTGATCGAGAGAGCGAGCGTGGCCGCGATAAGTGCATTCGAGCGTTTCATGGGAACTCCAGAGTTGAGAATGGGGAAGCGTGTTAAACCAACCGCCCGGAGCGGATCGCGGCGATGCCGGTCGTAGTCCGCGCACTGAGAAGACTTTTCTTATGATCCTGGCGGGGCGATGTTGATCGCGTCCCGTCGCCATTGGGCGCGTGGCGCGTCAGGCGTTAGCGCCGTCGTAGTACGGATCAACGTGGCGCGCGCCGTCGGCGTATGGGTCGCGTGGCCCTTGCACCGAGCGGGCGCCATCGGCGTAAGGGCTGCGTTGCTCTTGCACCGAACGGGCACCATCGGTGTAAGGATCCCGCGTGCTCCCCTGGGACAGGCCGGCGGCCTGCGCGCCGGCGGCGGCAACCAGGGCGATAGCGAATACAAAGTGCTTTGCGATGTTGGTACTCATGGTCGATCTCCTTGAACATTTGCGTCGGTGACTGCGCGGCCCTGGGACAGCATCGTTGCTGTTCGCTGCGGGGCCACGGAACGCATTAAAGGAGACTGCTGTATCGCGCTCGTAGCGCGTGAGGGCCGTTTTTGTCACTACCCGTATCGTTGCCGCGGCTTGATACAGACGGGTACAAATAACGGTGCGTCTGAGGCTTCAAAGAATGGCGATGCTTGTCACTCGGCCTGGCATGAACCAACCGGGCGCGGTAGCAGGCGTCCGCCACAGATACCGATGCCTTGGTCTTGGCGACACGGAATGTCCGCCGCCGGCATGCGTCCGGTCCGGAACAATTCGGGCGTGATAGGGATAGGGAGGGAGCCAGGCATACCTGCCGGGAAGGCAGCGTGTGCCCAAAGCGGCGCACCAGAGGCACCCCGCCTTGTATCGCAATGTATCGGACGGTGGCCCTGGCACAGTGTCTTACCAGCCCTGCCCTGCGCCGATACATCGCGGACATGCGACTGGTGTCTCATCACGGTCATCGCGGGCTCGCGGCGTCGCCACGCCCGCCCTTACCGGAAGACGATGATGCCCACTCTCCTGATTGCCTATCTCGGCGGCGTGCTGACGATACTGAGCCCATGCATCCTCCCCGTCGTGCCCTTTGTGTTCGGCACCGCCAGCCAGCCTTTCCTGCGCTACAGGTTGCCGATGCTCGCCGGCCTTGTCCTCGCCTTCTCGCTGGTCGCCACGCTGGCGGCGGTGGGCGGCACTTGGGCAGTCGAGGCCAGCCGCGACGGCCGCTACATTGCGCTCGCGCTGCTGACGCTCTTCGGCCTGACCTTGCTTTCGCCACGGCTGGCCAGTGCCCTTGCGCGCCCGCTCATGACGCTCGCCGAGCGCCTTCTGCCGCCCCGGGATGCGGCCCGTGCCGTGCCTGGCATCGGCTACGCGCTGATGCTCGGCATCGCCACCGGCCTGGTATGGACTCCGTGCGCGGGGCCGATCCTGGGCCTAGTGCTCGCCGGTGCTTTCCTGCACGACGCCCAGGCTCAGACCACGGTGCTGGTGGTGGCCTATGCGGCAGGCGCGGCGACGTCGCTGGCCCTGGCGCTGGCCGTCGGGGGGCGCATCCTGGGCGCCCTCAAGCGGTCCCTGCGGGCTGGCGAGTGGATCCGCCGCGGCCTCGGCGCGGCGGTGCTCGGTGGCGTGGCCGCGGTCTCGGCCGGGGCCGGCACGGGTCTGCTTGCCGTGTTCCCGGGCGCGGCAACCACGCGCTTCGAACAAGCGCTGCTGAACGCGTTCCACGCTGGCCATCCCGCACCGGCAACCGCCGCGACGACGATGGCGGCAGCCGGCGGCGGCATGATGCGCGTAGCGGCTGAGTCGCTTCCGGCCCGGCGCAGCGGCCTACCCTACGAAGGCCAGCTCCCGTCGCTCGACGGCGCTGTCGAATGGCTCAACGCCCCGCCGCTGACGAGCGGGCAGTTGCGCGGCAAGGTCGTCCTGGTGGATTTCTGGACGTACTCCTGCATCAACTGCATTCGCACGCTCCCCTATATCCGCGCCTGGGCGGAAAAATACAAGGACCAGGGGCTGGTGGTCATCGGCGTGCATACGCCCGAGTTCGCCTTCGAGAAGCGAATCGGCAACGTGCGCCAGGCCGTGGAGCAATTCAAGATCCGCTACCCGGTCGCGGTGGACAGCGACTTCCGGATCTGGCGGGCGTTCGGCAACAGCTACTGGCCGGCGCTCTACTTTATCGATGCCAGCGGGCAGATTCGCCACCACCAGTTCGGAGAGGGCGGCTATGAACAGTCCGAGGCCGTCATTCAGGCTTTGCTGCAGGAAGCCGGCGCGCAAACGGCCGGCACCGCGCCGGTCAGGTTCGACATGCCAGGTGCGCAAGCGGCGCCAGACCTCGACAACGTGCGCTCGCAGGAGACCTATATCGGCTACCGGCAGGCATCCGGCTTCGCTTCGCCCGAGGGCCTGCGCGCCGGCGCCGCAAGCGGCTACACGATCGCCGAGCCGCGCCTGAATCGCTGGGGCCTGAGCGGCAACTGGACGGTGGACGCCGAACAAGCCACGCTCAACCGCGCCGGCGGCGGCATCGCCTACCGCTTCCGCGCGCGTGACCTGCACCTCGTGCTCGGCCCCGGCGCCGACGGCAAGCCGGTGCGCTTCCGCGTCACGGTCGACGGCAAGGCGCCCGGCGCCAGCCACGGTACCGATACCGATGCGGATGGCAACGGCACCGTCACGCAGACCAGGCTCTACCAACTCGTTCGCCAGTCGGGAGAAGTCGGCGAGCACACCTTCGACATCCGCTTCCTGGACCCGGGCGTCCAGGCCTTCGTCTTCACTTTTGGGTAACCGTCTCCGCGGGCTACTGCTTGTCCGATGACTTCCGGCTGGCGGCAAACATCGACATGCGGCGCGTAATGTGCTCAAGGAACTCGGTTGCCGCGGCAGGCAGGGGCCGGCCGGTTTTCACAAGCAACCGCGCCTGGGTGCCCCGGAGCAATGGATGATTGATCGGTACGGTGACCAGGCTCCCGGCCGCGATCTCGCGATACGCCGCGAATTCTCCGATCAAAGTAATGAAGTTCTCATAGGCGACAAATTGCTTCAGCGCCGTCAGCGAGTTGGTGACGAGCGTCGGGCGGATCTTTATGTTCTCCGCGAACTCCAGCATCTTCGCGGCGTGCCCGATGCCAAAGGACTCCGGCATCAGCGCGAGCGGGTATGACAGCACATCGCGGATGCTGGCTTCGCCGCCGCGCAACGCCAGCGGGTGATCGGGACGAACCAGCAGCACCACGGGCTGCGGAGAACTGGCACGGTACTCGATGCGCGGGTGAGGCGGTGGATTATAGGCAAGGCCGATGTGGGCGCGGCTTTCAGCGACTTCATTCAGGACATCGTCGACTGGCAGGATCTCCATGCTGATATCCAGCATGGGATACCGCGCGCAAAACGGCGCAAGGACTTCGTTGACGAGCGCATCGACATAGCCCTCGCTCATGGCCACCTGGACCTTGCCCTGCTGCAATCCCTTCAGCGCGTGCAGCTGGTCCTCGAGATTCTCCTGATGCGAACGGTAGCCGCGCCAGAACTCGAGCAGATGCGCGGCCGCCTCCGTCGGTTTCACACCGCGCGACTGGCGCTCGAACAGCGTAGCACCCAGTTCTTCTTCAAGCAGCCTGATCTGTCGAGTGATCACGGAGGGTGACGTATTGAGGCTGTCCGCCGCCCCGCGAATGGTGCCGTGCGCCAGAACCTCACGGAAGTATCGTAATCGCAGCTGATTGATCTCTCGCATGTCGAAACACCATTGAGCCAATGTGATGGGCAGAAGGCAACCATACATGAACTTCATCGCTGCTGCCCGGCCATTCCCCGCCATGACGACCGCGCCTGACTTCGGCCATCTTCACCATGCGATACGGATGGGTTGCGTTGCTCAGATTAGAACGAAGCGTGAGCCCGCTTACTGTTGGTCGGCCCCCCCGGCTCTGTCACCATCGGCGGACTGGATAAGCGGCATCAAACACAACGCACTGGAGACCGGCATGTTAGTGATTCCGAACGAAAGCGCCGTCGACGACACTTCGACGCTCTACAACAAGATCAACTGGCGCCTGCTGCCGTTCCTCCTGATCTGTTACCTGTTTGCCTATCTCGACCGGGTCAACATCGGCTTTGCCAAACTGCAGATGCAAAGCGACCTCGGCTTCTCCGATGCCGCTTATGGCGTGGGTGCGGGCATCTTCTTTCTCGGCTATGTGCTGTTCGAGCTTCCAAGCAATCTGCTGCTGCCTCGCGTGGGGGCGCGCAAGACGTTCAGCCGGATCCTCGTGCTATGGGGCATCACGTCCGCCTGCATGCTCTTCGTGCGCGATGTGCCAACGTTCTATGCCATGCGCTTCCTGCTCGGCGTCTTCGAGGCAGGCTTCGCCCCGGGCATGATCTACTACCTGTCGTGCTGGTACGGACCGCAGCGCATGGGGCGCGCCATCGCGATCGTCTTCCTGGCGGGACCGATCGGCGGCATTGTCGGAGGACCCGCTTCGGCGTGGCTGATGACCACCATGTCCGGCACCGCCGGCCTCGCCGGCTGGCAGTGGATGTTCTTGATCGAGGCCGTCCCCTGCGTATTGCTGGGGTTCCTTGCACTGTCGCTCGTGCCGAACCGCCCCGCGGATGCGGCCTGGCTGACGGACCAGGAAAAACGATTTCTGGCAGCCGAGCTCGGGGTATCCGTCGCGCACAAGCACTCGTTCATGGCGGTGGCACGGGATGCACGGGTCTATGTGCTCGCCCTTGCGTACTTCTGCATTATCGCGGCCATCTATGCCATGAGCTTCTGGCTCCCGACCCTGATCAGGGCGCAGGGCGTGACCGATACCGTACAGCTCGGCTGGTACACCGCATTGCCGTACCTTGGCGCCGCATTCGGCATGTACTACATGGGGCGCCGGTCCGATCAAAAGGGCGAGCGCCGATATCACAGTGCCGTGCCCGCCTTCTTCGCTGCGCTGTTGCTCGCCGGGTCGGCACTCGCAGACGGCAATCTCGGTCTGTCGCTTGTCCTGCTTACGCTCGGCACCACCGCGCTCTGGATGACCTACACGGTGTTCTGGGCCATGCCGGCCGAGTACATCAAGGGCCCGGCGGCAGCCGGCGGCATTGCGCTGATCAACACGATCGGCCTGTCCGGCGGCTTCTGGGGCCCGGCCATCATCGGGTGGGCCAAGACCGCGACCGGCAGCCTGCATCCTGGCGTGCTGGTCATGGCGTTGATGCCGCTGATTGCCTCGCTGATCCTCCTCGCCAACAAGTTGCCTGAGCGCCGGTAGTCCACTACAAACCACGTACAAGGTTCCGAGAGGAACACACGAAAGAAGGAGCAGCCATGCTTTTACATCTATCCACCTGGGCCGAAGTCGAACAGTTTCTCAAACGTAGCCGCGTGATTGTCGTGCCAATCGGTTCCAACGAGCAGCACGGGCCAACAGGGCTTCTTGGCACCGACTGGCTTTGCCCGGAGATCATTGCGCGCGAGGCGGAAAAGACGGCCGATATCTTGGTGGCGCCGACGTTCAACATTGGCATGGCCCAGCATCACCTCGGCTTTCCCGGCACCATCTCGCTGCGCCCGTCGACCTTCATTGCCGCGATCGGTGACTGGACCCGCTCACTGGCGGGGCACGGATTCGAGAAGATCCTGTTCCTCAACGGCCATGGCGGCAATATCGCCTCCATCGAGGCCGCGTTCTCCGAGATCTATGCCGAAGCCAGTTTTTCCCGGCGCCGCGCCGGATTTGCGCTGAAGCTGTGCAACTGGTGGGACCTGGCAGGCGTCAACGAGCTGGCGCGCGAGCAGTTCCCGACCGGCCATGGCTCTCACGCCACGCCTTCCGAGATTGCCATTACACAGTGGGCCTTTCCCGGCGCCGTGAAGTCGGCCGGCTATGCACCCCAAATCGCCCCATCGGGCCCCATCCGGGAGGCGCTCGACTTTCGTGCGCGGTTCCCGGACGGGCGCATCGGTTCTGACCCGGGACAGGCGACACCGGAAAAGGGACGCGCACTGGTCGAACTGGCCGCGCAAAGCCTCGCGCGCGAGCTTGAGGCATTCGGGTGTGAGCCAATGACCCTCTGACGCACGCGATCGCGAGTTCGCTACGGCGTACATGACGGGCTGCGCCAGGGTTGCCGCATCCCCCCCGAAGCCGGGTGAGGTATAGACTTTGAACGGGTGTGGTTCACACCTGTTGCCAATCTTCGAAGGAACGATGCAATGCTCACCCAGAAGACCAAGGACATCGTCAAATCCACCGCCCCGGTGCTGGCGGAACACGGATACCCCATCATCCAGCGTTTCTATAAACGCATGTTCGAGGCGCACCCGGAACTCAAAAACGTATTCAATATGGCGCACCAGGAACAAGGGCAGCAGCAGCAGGCCCTGGCGCGCGCGGTGTATGCCTACGCCGCGAATATCGAGAATCCCGAGAGTCTCTCGGCCGTTCTGAAGAACATCGCAAACAAACACGCAAGTCTTGGCGTGCGGCCGGAGCATTACCCGATCGTCGGTGAACACCTGCTCGGCGCGATCAAGGATGTTCTCGGGGATGCGGCGACCGGCGAGATCATCTCCGCTTGGGCACAGGCGTACGGGAACCTCGCAGACATCCTGATGGGTATGGAAAGCGATTTGTACGAGCGCTCCGCCGAGCAGGATGGCGGCTGGAAAGGCTGGCGCACATTCATCGTCCGCGAAAAGCGGCCTGAGAGCGACGTCATCACCTCGTTCATTCTGGAACCGGCCGATGGTGGCCCGGTGGTAAATTTCGAGCCTGGCCAGTACACCAGCGTCGCGATCCAGGTGCCCTCTCTTGGCCTGCAGCAGATTCGGCAGTACAGCCTCTCCGATGTGCCGAATGGGCGAAGTTACCGGATATCGGTGAAGCGCGAGAGTGGCGGCACGACGCCGGCGGGTTATGTCTCCTGCCTGCTGCACGATCACGTCGGTGTTGGCGACGAGGTCATGCTCGCCGCGCCGTACGGCATCTTCTACATCGACGTAAATGCCAGGTCCCCGATCGTGCTGATCAGCGGTGGCGTAGGGCTGACCCCAATGGTCAGCATGCTGAAGAAGGCGCTTCAGGAACCGCCGCGGCAGGTAGTGTTCGTGCATGGCGCCCGCAATAGTGCGGTGCAGGCCATGCGCAACCGTCTGCGCGAAGCATCGCATGAGCACGCCAACTTCAAGCTGCTTGTGTTCTATAACGAGCCACTCCCGGAAGACATCCAGGGTAAGGATTTCGATTACAAGGGCTTGGTCGACGTCAATTTGATCAAGGATTCCATCATGCTGCCGGATGCTGATTACTACATCTGCGGACCGATCCCGTTCATGCGGATGCAGCACGATGCCCTCCAGAACCTGGGCATCCCGGAGACGCGCATCCACTATGAAGTGTTCGGGCCGGACCTGTTCGATGAGTAGCGCGAACCGGCGGCAATAAGCACTTGCCCTGCACCCTGCCCCCGGTGCTTGACGCGTTATACGCGCTATACGCGTTATGGGGCCGGTCAAACTCTTCGACGCCGCTTTCCTGCAAGGCCGGACTTGCAGCGGCAAGTCCGGCGGTTCGCCTTGCGGGCGCGGTACCAGCGTCAGACAGCGACACAGTGCCGGACCGGGCACCACTCCCCCGCCTGAAGCCAGGTCCGGTTCCGCACGTCCAACCGCTGGAGAATCTCACGGCGTCTGCAGCGACACACCGTACTGCGCGAAGATCTGCTGCAGTTCGCCGCTGCGGCGGATCGCGTCCAGCGCGTTCTGCAGTGACTCCGCGAGTTCGCCCTCGTCCGCCTTGACCGCCATGCCGATGGCCCAGCCGCGCGCGGGCAGCAGCGGCGAGGCAATGTCCGCCGTGGCGAAGCGCCCGGCGGACTGGCCGGCCGCCTTGAGCGCGCTTTCGTATTGCGAGCGCGTGACCATCGCCGCGGCGATCTCGCCGGCGAACAGCGCGCGCAGCGTTTCGTCTGGCCCAGCATAAATCTTGACCTTGTCGCGCAGCGCGCCCTGCGCCCCGGACAACAGGGCATTGGCACCGGCGGAGCCCGCTTCCGCGCCGGTAGGCTGGCCGGCCAGATCCTCCAGCTGCCGGACCTCGGAGACGCGCTCGCGGTCGTGGACCAGCACGAACATCTCGCGGTGATAAGGCGCGAAGATCAGCGCCTTGTCGTTCGCGCGCATGAACGCACGGTCCACCGGCACATGCAGCATCACATCCGCCGGGCCATAGCCCAGGTAATGGCCACGCCACACCATATTGCGCAGGTCATCGGACATGTTCTCGTCAGCATCGAACGGCAGCAGCGACACCGACAGCCCCATCTGCTTGCTCAGGGCCTTCGCCAGCGCCACGTCGATGCCCGGCAACGCGTTGCCCGCTACCGTGGAAAACGGCGGCAGGCTCTTATAGACGGCCACCTTCAAGGTCCCGATCTGGCGGATCCTGGCCATATCGGCCAGCGACGGCTGGGCGCAGGCGAGCGCGGCAAGCGCCAGCAGTGCGCCGGCCAGGCGACGGGGACCGGCGGGGACCGGCAGGAAGGGAGCGGCGTCCCGGAGAGGGCTGGCGCGCATGGGAGGTCTCCTGGTTTTCTTGATCTTTGTGTTTGCTAATGCCGGAATGCCGGAATGCCGGAATGCGGGAATGTGGGGACGCGCGGGCGGGCCCGCAGCCCTTACTCGTGCCGCGATTCGAGATAGGTCTTGATGGACCAGACCGCTTCCTGGCTCAGCACGCCATCGAACGGCGGCATGTAGACCCGGCCATCTCGCGTGCGCCCCTTGCGCACGGTGGTGGTGAAGTACTGCGAGACCTCGCCCATGCATTCCTGCTTCTTCTTGGCGTTGGCCAGCGACGCGCAATCGCTGTCCAGCTTGCGCAGGTCCGGCGCGATGCCGCCCGACACCGCTTCCAGCCCATGGCAGCGCGCGCAGTTCTGGTTGTAGGCCGAGGAGCCGATACGCAGTGCTTCCTGCTGCGCACCGCCGGTCCTGTATGGATTATCCGGACGCCATTCTTCACCGAGTTGCGGTAGTGTCTTGGTGTCCACGGCTTGCGGCGTGACGTCCCCATGGGCCGAGGCGGACTGGGGTAGCCCCCCGGCCAGAAGCGTGCAGATGGCAATCAGGGCAAGTGTGCAGCGTGGTGTTTTCATCAGTGTCACCTCCAGTTGTTGAACTATGTTTTGAAGGTGACTTCCGCAAAAGCCATACCAAGCGCAAAGTGGACCATAAACCGGACCAGGCCCCGGCAAATGGCAGGCGTGTGACACAGCATGCCGAAAGCAGTGCCCTGGAATGCAACACCCTGGCAAGCGTTTTGCTTCATGAAGCAACACTTCGGGCCATGTCGACCACGCCAGGACCCGGAGCGACCCGCGCACAGATCGCGGGCGACTTCCACAGGAGACAGAAAAATGACTTTCCAAGCGGCCGGCGGCCCGCGGGTGCCCGGCGTCCCGCCGGCGGCAACGGGCAACCCGGCGGAGGGCGAACGGCCAGACCTGATCGCCCAGGCCCACCAGCGATCCGAAGCCTATGGCTTGCGGCCCTATGAATCGCCGGACTTCTGCCCGGTGCTGCAAAGCGAGCTGAAAACGCAGATAGAGCGCAGCCAGTCGCTGTTCACCCACGCGCTGCCGGTCATGGAGACGCTCTACGACCAGATCGTCAACACGCAGAGCATGGTGATCCTGACCGACGCCGCCGGCCTGATCCTGCACTCGCTGGGCGACGACGACTTCCTCGCCAGGGCCAACAAGGTGGCCTTGCAGCCCGGCGCGCTGTGGTCCGAGGAAAGCCGGGGCACCAACGCCATCGGCACCGCGCTGGCCGAGAACAAGGCCACGCTGGTCCACGGCGCGGAGCATTTCCTGGAGGCCAACCGCTTCCTCACCTGCTCCTGCATGCCGATCCTCGATGCCTACGGCAAGACGGTCGGCGCGCTCGATGTGACGGGTGACCAGCGCGGATTCCACAAGCACACGATGGCGCTGGTGCGGATGTCGGCGCAAATGATCGAGAACCAGCTTTTCGCCAATGCCTTCCAGGATATGGTGTGCGTGCGTTTCCACTCGCGCGCGGAGTTTATCGGCACCCTGGTCGAAGGCATCGCCTCCTTTACGCCAGGCGGACGCTTCCTGTCGGCCAACCGCAGCGCGCAGTTCCAGCTCGGGATGTCGGTCGGCGCGTTGCACGCGCACACCTTCTCCTCGCTGTTCGGCCTGTCGCTGTCGCAGTTGTTCGACGCCGAGCGCAAGGCCCCGGGGGGCATCGTGCACCTGCCGCTGCCAAGCGGCGTCAAGGTCAGCGCGCGCGTCGAGTGGAAGGCGCCTGCCGTGTCCGTCCCGGCGGTTGCCATCGACAATGGCAGCGCAGAGGCGCAGTGCATGCCCGATGCCGCCTCCCTGCCCCGCCGTGCGGGCGCGCAACCCGCCCGGCGCCCCGCCGGGCTGGACGACCTGGACACCGGCGACGCCCAGATCAAAGGCGTCATCACCAAGCTGCGCAAGGTGATCGGCAAGGATATTCCCGTCATGGTGCTGGGGGAAACCGGCACCGGCAAGGAACTGCTGGCCCGCGCCATCCACGCCGACAGCCCGCGCCATGCCGGGCCTTTCATCGCGGTCAACTGCGCCTCGATACCCGAGACGCTGATCGAATCCGAGCTGTTCGGCTACGAGGAAGGCGCCTTTACCGGCGCCCGCAAGAAGGGCGGTATCGGCAAGATGCTGCTGGCCAACGGCGGCACCCTCTTCCTGGATGAAATCGGCGATATGCCGTTGCACCTGCAGGCGCGCATGCTGCGCGCGCTGCAGGAGCGCGCGGTCACGCCGCTGGGCAGCAGCCGGGTGATCCACGTCGACGTGTCGGTGATCTGCGCCACCAATCGCAATTTGCGCGAGCAGGTGGCCAATGGCCTGTTCCGGGAAGACCTTTACTACCGCCTGAACGGCCTCGTGGTGCGCCTGCCGGCCTTGCGCGAGCGCACCGACCTCGATGTGGTGGCCAACAAGCTGTTGCGCGAGGGCGAGGCAAACGGGGGACCGCGCATCAAGGATTCGGTGATGGCGATGTTCCGCAGCTATCACTGGCCGGGCAATATCCGCCAGCTTGGCAACCTGCTGCGCACCGCGCGCCTGATGGCCGAGGGCGAGGCGGAGATCACCGAGGACCACCTGCCCGACGATTTCCTGGAAGACCGGCTGGCACGCCAGGCCATCCACCCCGTGCACGGCGCCACGCTGGAAGCCGATGCCGCGCCGGCCGGCGAGCGCGGCCCGGAGGTAGCGCCCCGCCCACAGCCCACCCGCCTGGCCGACGTCGAGGTGCTGGCCATCGTCGCCGCGGTCAAGGCGCACCACGGCAATATTTCCGCGGCGGCCAAGGCGCTCGGCATCTCGCGCAATACGGTCTACCGCAAGCTGGACGAGGCCAGCGCGCTGCCGCCGCAAGATGGCTGAGACGGCAGCCGCGCGCGCCGGCTGGCGCTCAGGCCAGCGGCTCGCCGTTCATCCAAAGGTCTTCCAGTTCGCGCCAGGCGTGCTGCACATTCAAGGGATGGCGCGAAGCGAAGTAGCGCCAATGGCGGTATGGCCCGGCGGCCGCCGGGCTGAGCACGCGCGCCGCATCGCCGCCCGCTTCCAGTGCGGCGGCAACGCCGCCGGCCAACGCATCCAGGTAGGCCAGCGTGGGCGCCAGCGTTTGCGCCGGCGTGCCCGGCGCGGTGCCCACCACGAGATCGGCGGGTAGCGCCGACACGGCCCGCAGCGCGCGCCGCCAGCCTTGCAGGGAAGCCTCCTGCATCTCCGGAACGCGGTCGCGGTAGGCCAGGCCACCCACGCATAACAGCCGCCGCCGCGGCGCATGCAGCACAGTATCCGAAGCGCTATGCGCCCCCGCGTGGACATGCACCTCCCACGCGGTGGCGCCGGTCTGCAGGCGATCGCCATGCCGCAAGCCGGGTTCCGGCAGCACGATCCGCGTGCCGCGCATCGCGGCTGGCCCCAGCAGCGCGGCCAGGCGGGCCAGGCACGCCTCGCAGCGTTGCCGCATCAGGCTGGCGGTGGCGGCAGAGGCCAGGAACGCGGGGCGCGGCCGCAAGCACGCGAAGGCCGCGTTGGCCAGCACGTTCTCGGGATGCGCATGGGTGTTGACCACCCAGCGCACCGGCTCGGGCGTCACGGCCCGGATCGCCGCCAGCAACCCGTTCCCCCAGGCCAGATGCGGGCCCGGGTCGACCACCAGCACCCCGGCTCCGGTCACATGGACCAGGGTCGGCACCACCTCCCCGGCATTGGCCCGCGCCACCTCGGCATTGGCTGCGCTGGCCACGTACACGCCAGGCTGCAGCCTCGCCAGCACCACGCGGCCATGTGCGGCGGCCGGGCCGGCACCGCCGAGCGCCATCGCCAGCAGGGCGCCCATGAATCCGCGCCGGGTGGGATCCGTCACCGCGGGCAGCCCGCCGCGCGGATGGCGGCCCGCAGGGCCTCGGCCATGGCACCGGCAGGCAAGTGTCCGCCGGGCACCCGGACCAGCCGCGCCTGGGGCATGACCGCCTGCAAACGCAGGGCGTTGGCCGGCCGGCAGACCTTATCGGCACGGCCATGCAGCAACGTCACCGGCACGTCCCGCGCACCGATCTGCGACGCCGCCTTCAGCAACGCCGGCTTGCCCAGCCCGGCGCGGCGGCGCAGGTAATGCGCCTGGATCCGGTATTTGTCCACCGCCGCCATGCGCTCGCGCCACGGCTGCCGCCCCGGCTGCGTCTGGCCAAGGCCCAGCATCCGCCGTTCGGCGCGCTGCCACTCTCCGGCAGTGTCCAGTTTTTGAACAGTCGTACCACTTTGCAACACTTGCGACACAGTGAGCAGGCGCGCCCGGGCATCGGACGCCCGCTCGCCGCTCGCCATGCGCCGCGGCATCGCGCCGCCGCGCGGAGAAAAAAGCCGATGGATATCGTCGCGGCCAGTCAGGAAAGCGCCCCGCAGGACCAGAGCCGCCACCGCGTCGGGATAGCGCGCGGCATAGGCCAGCGCCAGCGCCGCCCCCCAGGATCCACCCACCACGCTCCAGCGCCGGACGCCAAGCGCCTCGCGCAACTGTTCCAGGTCTGCCAGCAGCGCGCCCGCCGTATTCCGGCGCAGCGTCCCGGCGGGCCGCGAACGGCCCGCGCCGCGCTGGTCGGGCATGACCACACGGTGCCGCAGCGGATCGAACCACGCCGCCATCGACGGACTGCAGCCGCTGCCCGGCCCGCCGTGAAGCACCAGCCATGGATCGCCGGTGGCCGGGCCCGCCTGCCGCACGTGCATGCGGTGGCCATCCCGCGTACGGAGAAAAAAACATTGGGACGGCAGCGGTGCGGCGGGCATGGATGTTGCCTCGAAAAGAACGCGGCGACGTTCGCCGCAAGAAGACGCGATGCATTCACTAACTATGCCACCCCCGAGGAGGAGACATGAACTGGAGTACCCCCGCCTACAAGGAACTACGCCTGGGTTTCGAGATCACGATGTACATAGCCAACCGCTGAGCACTTTTGCCTGAACACCCCGATCTGGCAAGGCCCGCCCCCGCGGGCCTTTTTTCTCGCTGGCGGGCTTTTTGCTCTTCGACTCCGTAACGAACCCTATCGATACGTGCCATGACAATACTCCGGGTCCTTGGATCGGCTGCAGGCGGTGGCTTTCCCCAGTGGAACTGCAATTGCCGCAATTGCGATGGCGTACGCAACGGCACACTGCGCGCCACGCCGCGCACGCAGTCGTCGATCGCCTTGAGCGACGAGGCACAAGACTGGGTGCTGGTCAACGCCTCCCCCGACATCCTCGACCAGCTGCGCCACGCGCCGGCGCTGCAGCCGGCGCGTCAGCCGCGCGACACAGGCATCGCCGGGGTGGTGCTGATGGATGCGCAGATCGATCACGTCACCGGCCTCCTGATGTTGCGCGAGCACCGGCAGGCGCTGCCGGTCTACGCCACCGCGGCGGTGCTGCAGGATCTCGGCACGGCGTTCCCGCTGACACGCATGCTGTCGCACTACTGCGGCCTTGACACGCACACGCTGTCCCTGGACGACACGCCCTTCACGGTGCCGCCGCTCCATGGCGTGATGCTGACGCCGGTGCCGCTGGAGAGCAAGGCGCCGCCCTATTCCCCCAACCGCAACGCGCCGCGGCGTGGCGACAATATCGGGCTGCGCATCGTGGATGCCGCCACCGGCCGGCGCGCCTTCTATGCGCCCGGGCTGGGCCGCATCGAGCCGCACGTGCTCGACGAACTGCAGCGCGCCGACGTGGTGCTGGTGGACGGCACCTGCTGGCGCGACGACGAGATGCAGCAGCTTGGCTTCTCCGCCAAGACCGCCGCGGACATGGGGCACCTCGCCCTGTCCGGCCCGGGCGGCATGATCGAGACCCTCGACCGCCTGCCCGCGGCCCGCAAGATCCTGATCCACATCAACAACACCAACCCGATCCTGGTGGACGACTCGCCGCAGCGCGGCCTGCTGGCGGACCACGGCATCGAGGTAGCCTACGACGGCATGGAGATCAAGCTATGACGCAAGCCACGGCATGGAGCGCCGCAGAATTCGAAGCGCGCCTGCGCGCGAAAGAAGCGGGCTATCACATCCACCACCCGTTCAACCTGCGCATGGCGGCCGGGCAATGCACCCCGGAGCAGATCCGCGCCTGGGTGGCCAACCGTTTCTACTATCAGACCAGCATCCCGCTCAAGGACGCGGCGGTCCTCTCCAACTGCCCCGACCGCGCCACGCGCCGCGAATGGGTCGTGCGCATCCTGGACCATGACGGCACCGGGACCCAGGAAGGGGGCATCGAAGCCTGGCTGCGGCTGGGCCAGGCGGTGGGACTCGAGCGCGAGGCGCTGTGGTCGCACCGGCACGTGCTGCCCGGCGTGCGCTTCGCCGTCGACGCCTACGTGAATTTTGCGCGCCGCGCGCCCTGGCAGGAGGCCGTGTGCTCCTCGCTGACCGAGATGTTCGCCCCGGAGATCCACAAGGAGCGCCTGGCCGGCTGGCCCGGTCACTATCCGTGGATCGAAGCGCAAGGCCTGGATTATTTCCGCTCGCGCATTCCGCTTGCGCAGCGCGATGTCGATCACGGCCTGCGCGTGACGCTCGGCTACTTCCGCACGCCGGAGCAGCAGCAGCGCGCACTGGACATCCTGCAATTCAAGCTCGACATCCTGTGGTCGATGCTCGACGCCATCCAACTCGCCCACCCATGACCCCGACCGAAGCCGACCTGACCAAGCCCACGCTGCACCGGACCTTCCGCCTGCAGTGGGAAGACGCCCAGCAGAGCTGGATCCTGCTGTATCCGGAAGGCATGGTCACGCTCAACGACAGCGCGGCCGCCATCCTGCAGCGCTGCGACGGCAGCCACACCCTCGACATGCTGATCGACGACCTGCAGTCCGCCTTCGGCGTGCAGGGCATCGCACCGGAGGTACACGCCTTTGTCAAACATGCCATCGAACGCGGCTGGCTGGTCTGAGCCGCCGGCAGCCATGGCGCCGCCCGGGCCACCGCTATGGCTGCTGGCGGAACTGACCTACCGCTGCCCGCTCCACTGCGCCTTCTGCTCCAACCCGGTGGACTATGCCCGGCACGACACCGAGCTTGACACCGCCCGGTGGCGCGACGTCTTCACGCAGGCGCGCGCGCTGGGCGCCGTGCAACTGGGCCTGTCGGGCGGCGAACCCCTGCTGCGCAAAGACCTGGAAACACTGGTCGAACATGCCCACGGGCTCGGCTTCTACACCAACCTCATCACCTCCGGCATCGGCCTCACGGATGCGCGGCTGGCCGCCTTGCGCGTCGCCGGGCTCGATCATATCCAGCTATCTTTCCAGGACTCCACGCGCGAACTCAACGATTTTCTCTCCAGCACCCGCACCTTCAACCTGAAGCAACGCGTGGCCCGCCTGATCAAGGCGCACGGTTATCCGATGGTGATGAACTGCGTGCTGCACCGGCATAACCTGCCCCACGTCGGCGCCATCATCGAGATGGCGCTGGAGATGGGCGCGGAATACCTGGAACTGGCCAATACCCAGTACTACGGATGGGCCTGGGAGAACCGGCAGGCACTGATGCCCACGCATGAGCAACTGCGCGAAGCCGAAGCGGTCGTGAAGGCATACCGCGCCCGCATCGGCAACCGCTGCAAGATCCTGTTCGTGGTGCCCGATTACTTCGAGCAACGGCCCAAGAAATGCATGAACGGATGGGGCACGACCTTCCTTGGCGTGGCGCCCGACGGCGTCGCGCTGCCCTGCCATGCGGCCCGCATGCTGCCCGGGCTCGACCTGCCGAACGTCACCACGCAATCGCTAAGTGAGATATGGCGCGAGAGCGACGCCTTCCAGCGTTTTCGCGGCACGCACTGGCTGCCGGAGCCTTGCCGATCCTGCGACTCGCAGGCGGAAGACCATGGCGGGTGCCGTTGCCAGGCATTCCTGCTGACTGGCGATGCCGCCGCCACGGATCCGGTTTGCGATCGGTCGGCTGACCATGGAAAGGTCGCGGAGATCGTGTTGCAGGGCAGGCTGGCCGAAGTGCAGGCGCGTGGGCGGGAGAACGGGATGGTCTTCCGCAGCGATGGAAATTCGCTCAGGCTAAGCAGCGAAGCTGGCTGCGCTGGCAGCGAAAAACGGAAGTAAGAAGACAGGGAACAGAGAACAAAAAAACCAAAGACGTTTCACGCCGTGCCTGGGCTGCCGTTCGGGCCGATGTGAAACGTCTTTGCAAATCCTTCCTTCGTATCCGGTTTTTGTCCGACCGTCAGGTCAGGCACCGGTTTCTTCCAATGCTCATCCGATTTTCATCCAATACTCAGCACCCACTCTGCCAGCCTCCTGGCATCCGCTTCACTGATACTCTCGTGCGACGGCATGGGAATCCGTCCCCAAACGCCTTTTCCGCCCTCACGGATCTTTTTCGCCAGCCGCTCGGGCGCCTCCCCATCGCCCTTGTACCTGGCCGCTACCTCGGCAAAGCCCGGCCCTACCACCTTGGCATTCATACTGTGGCAAGAAAAGCAGCCGCTCTTGTCTGCCAGCGCCTGCATATCCGGCGCCGCTTCGACCCGGGCGGCACACAGCACCATCGCCACCGTGGCCATCAACGACAGGTATCCTTTCGCCTTCCGCATATCTACGTCCCAATGCTCTGATCATCGACCAGCCCTTGCGCGTGCCGGCTTCGGTGTGCGAGGCCGGCACGCGCAGGGCCGCTTTATTACATGGTGTCCGGCAACGTTCAGCTCTTGTGCAGCTTGAACACCCACACCGATCCGCCCTGCTCCAGGAAATTCACGCGCTTGGCAACTTCCCCGCCCCACAGCGGCACTGCGCCGCCCCAACCCGACACCACAGCCACATACTGCTCGCCGCCCTCCTCCCAGGTAACCGGAGGCGCCACCACGCCGCTGCCCGTCTGGAACTTCCACAGTTCCTTGCCAGTCTTGGCGTCCGCTGCCTTCAGGTAGCCCTCTGGCGTGCCCCAGAACACCAGACCGCCGGCAGTGGTCATCACCCCGCCCCACAGCGGCGCGTAGTTCTTGACCTCCCACTCGATCTTGCCGGTCTTGGGATTGATCGCGCGCAGCGAGCCGATGTAGTCCTCGTTGAGCGGATGGATGGTGAAGCCGGCGCCGAGGAAGGCGGCGCCCTTCTTGTAGCCCACGGGTTCGTTCCAGATGTCCATGCCCCATTCATTGGCCGGTACATAGAACAGGCCGGTCTGCGGACTGTAGGCCATCGGCTGCTGGTTCTTGCCGCCGAGGAAGCCCGGCGCGGCGAACACGGACTGGCCCTTCTTCGGATCGCTGCCCGCGGCCGGGTCGCCCGGCCGGCTTTCCGCGATCATGTTGGGGCGCCCGGTCTTGAGGTCGATGCTGCTGGCCCAGGTGATCTTCTTGACGAAGGGGAAGGCGTTCACCAGCTTGCCGTTGGTGGCGTCATTGACGTAGAAGAAACCGTTGCGGTCGGCCTTGCCGCCCAGGCGCTTCCCATCCTGGTCGAAGGTCACGAACTCGTTGACGCCGTCGAAATCCCAGCCATCGTTCGGCGTGTTCTGGTAATGCCAGACGATCTTGCCGGTGGTCGGGTCGAGCGCCACGGTCGAGGCCGAATACAGGTTGTCGCCCTTGCGCATGTGGCTGTTCCACGGCCCCGGGTTGCCGGTACCGAAGTAGGCCAGGCCGGTCTTCGGGTCATAGGTGCCGCCCAGCCAGGTGGCCGCGCCGCCGGTCTTCCAGGTCTCGCCGGGCCAGCTGGCGTTCTGGGTACCGGTCACGCCGTCCTCGGTCTTGTTGCCGTCCTTGTCGTACTTGTAGCCCATATGGCCTTCCACCACCGGCCTGGACCAGATCAGTTGCCCGGTCTTGGCGTCGCGTGCCTCGACCCGTCCCACCACGCCGAACTCGCCGCCGGAGATGCCGGTCAGCACCATGCCTTTGACGATCAGGGGCGCTGCCGTGTAGGAGTAGCCAGCGGCATAGTCCTCGATCTTGTCCTTCCACACCACCTTGCCGGTCTTCTGGTCCAGCGCCACCAGTTGCGCATCGAGCGTGCCAAAGATCACCAGGTTGTCGTACAGGGCCGCGCCACGGTTGACCACGTCGCAGCAGGGCATGATGCCTTCGGGCAGGCGATGCTCATATTTCCAGAGCTTGCTGCCGGTCTTCAGATCGAGCGCGTAGATGCGCGAGTACGAGGCCGTCACGAACATCTTGCCGTCATGAATCAACGGCTGCGCTTCCTGCCCGCGCTGCTTTTCGCCGCCGAACGAGAACGACCAGGCCGGCACCAGCTGGCTGACGTTCCTGGTGTTGATGCGGTTCAGCGCGGAAAAGCGCTGGCCTTGCGGGCCCATCCCCCACGACAGCACGTCGCCCGGCGACTTCGCGTCATTCTCGATCATGGCATCGGTCACCGCGGCCTGCGCCGCCAGGCTCGCGGCAGTCGCCGCGAGCACCATCATCACGCGTAACGTCCTCATTGTCTGCTCCTCTCTCTTGTTGTCGATCTTCACCAGTGCGCCACGCACACCAGACTGACTCTTGGCAATTCCCATGCCAATGGAAAACACCCGCATCCGGCCCCGCGGCGGCCGGTGGATGCGCGGATGGCGTACCAGCGCGGAACACTCCGTTGCCGTTGTTGCGGAATTGAACAGCACACCTGTCCGGACTCAGCGTCTCAACGCGGCATCCTCATACGCCGGGTAGAGGTGCGTCACATTGCGCAAGTACTCCGCCGGCATGGCGCCCCAGCGCGCGTAGGCGTCCGGCACCGGCATGGCGATCACCTCGGCCAGGTCGCGGCCCTCGGAGGCCGCCTGGGTCATGCGGGCGTCCAGCCACTGCAGGTAGCCGCGTGTCTGCGCGATGGCGTCCGCGCTGCCGAGCGCCGGCCCGTGGCTGGGGATCAGCAGCCGCGCGCCGCTGTCGCGCAGCAGCGCCTGCAATTGGTCCAGGCTGGCCAGCCAGCGCTTGAGATCGGCGTGGGGTGTGGTCGGCACGCGCTCGCGGAATGCCACGCCGCCCGCGAACACAATGCCGGCGCTGCGGTCTACGATCACCAGGTCGTCGGCGGTGTGGCCGTCCATCCGGATCAGATCGAAGGTGTGCCGGCCGATCGTGCGCCGGCCCGGGGTCAGCACGTGGCGCGGCGGCGCCGGTTCGGTGTCGCGCATCCAGTTGCCGCACAGGCGGTAGAGGTTGTCGGCATAAGCAGGTCCTTCGCGCCGGGCGCCGTCGATGGTGCCGGCCAGCGCGCTGCCGCCCACTTCGGCATAGGCCTGGTTGCCGAAGAAGTAGTCCGGATGCAGGTTGAGATTGAGCACCAGCCTCACCGGCGCCGCCGTGACCGAAGCAATGGCGCGGCGCTGCTGCTCGCCGTACTGGCGCGACGGCCCGGTATTGATCACCACCACGCCGTCACCCGTATCGATAAAGGCGGTGTTGATGATGTTGCAGCCGTTGCCCGGCGCGAAATCCGCATTGGCCCCTTCCAGCAGCCACACGTCGGCGGCGACCTGGCGTGGCGCCAGGCGATAGTCCCCTGCCTGCGCCAGCGCCGCCTGCGCTGCCAGCCATAGCAGGATCCCGAGCGCGCGCTTCATGGCGTCACCTGCGCCGCGAACCGGTTGCCGTTGTTATCGCGTCCGGTCACCGTCATGCCGCGCTCGATGGCCTCGCGCAGGTCGAAGGAGAAGATCGGGTTCTCGGCAACCGGTTCGTACAGCGTCATCCGCAGCATCGTTTCCCGGGTGGCGTCGAGCAGGCTCAGGGACTCCACATGGAAGGCCGGGATACCGGCCACCAGCCCGGTGTCCATCGGGTGCATCACGCGTAGCCGCACCCGGCCACCCGCGCCGCCGAGGCCGGGAAACACGCGCGATTCGACCCGGTTCAGCGTGGTGCTCCATGAGCCATCGCGGCGGGTAGCGCCCGGCACCGTGCAGCCGCCGCCGCTGGCATCCACCATCACCCCGCCCACATGCCACACGCCGTCCCGCGTGCGGGCCGCCACGCGCACCGGCGAGGCCTGCTCCAGCTTGAAGCGGAACGACAGCGAGGGGCGCACCTTGAGCGGCTCGAACTCCAGTACCTTGCGGATCGGGTTGCGGTCCACCGCCACCACGATGCGATCCACCTCGCCAAGCGCCGACGCATCGAAGGCGATCGGTACCCGCATCGGATCTTCGGCAAAGGCCGGCCCGGTGACCTTGACGCGGCTGTCGAACACGAACGGCGCCTGTTGCAGCGCTTCCTTGTGCACCAGCGGCCATTGCGGCGACTGCAACGGATCCCGGCTGTCCAAGGCCCACGCGCCCGTTGCGGCCAACGCCAGGCAAGCTGCCAGCGGCACGGCATGCCTCATGCCGGCCCCCCGGCCTGGCGCACGCGGCGCGCCATCCCGCGCTGCGGGTCGTAACCGAACAGCGCCAAAGCGAAGAACACAGCCGTGCAACCGGCCACCACCGCGAGACTGACTGGCGCGGCCTGCCCGTACAAGGCGAAGCGGATCGCTTCCACGGCATGGGTAAAGGGATTGAAGCGCGCGAGCTGGTAGACCACCGTGGCGCCGGACTCCTCCAGTTTCCAGAGCGGATACAGCGCCGAGCTGATGAAGAACATCGGGAAGATCACAAAATTCATGGTGCCGGCGAAGTTCTCCAGTTGCCGCACATGCACCGACAGCAGCAAGCCCAACGCCCCCAGCATCAGCGCGGCCAGCACCATCACCGCCAGCGCGCCGGGCAGGCATGCAGGCGCGAACGTCACGTCGAAGGCCATGGCGACAAGCAGGAAGGCAACCATCTGCAGCAAGGAAAGCAAGGTGCCGGCAGCCAGCTTGCAGGCGAGCAGCCAGGCCCTGGGCAGCGGCGCGGTCAGCAGCAGGCGCATCACGCCCATCTCGCGGTCGTACACCATCGCCAGCGAGGACTGCATGCCGTTGAACAGCGCGATCATGCCGAGCAGGCCGGGCGTGACAAAGACCTTGTATTCGACATAGGTGTCATAGGGCGGCACGATGGCGACGCCGAGCGCATTCTGGAAGCCGGCCGCGAATACCAGCAGCCACAGTAGCGGCCGCGCCAGCGACGAGCACAGCCGCCCGGGCTGCCGGAAGAACTTGTGCAGTTCGCGCCCGGCCACCGCGCGCAAGGCGCGCCAGGCATGGATCAGGGTGGTAGTCATGGCCTGGCCGTCGCCCCCTTTATTTGCCTGGACGGCACGCGGTGTCGGCCGCGTCGGCGCCCAGCGTGTCGAGATTGTTCTTCGGATGCAGCACGCCCTCCACCGGCGCCACGCCGACCACGCCGTCGGGATGCGCCAACAGGACGGGCTGGCGCAACTGGCCGTCCCAGCGCCGGAAGGACAGCGGCGGCCCCTTGAAGCCGTCCACTACCACCGCCTCGGAGACCAGCGCCTCGGCCTGCCCGGCAAAGCCGTCCTTGGGCTGCCGCGCCACGCTTTCGGCGATTGCCTTCACAGCCACCCACGCGGCCCAGTCGTATCCGGTCATGGGACGGCCTGCCGCCTTGATGAAACGCCGGTTCAGCTGCGGCCCCCCGTTGCGCTCCCAGGCCCAGTGCCAGGCCTGGCCGGTCAGTCCGCTGGAGCCCACCACCGGGCGCGGCAGCTGGGTGGCATAGGGCACGCCGCGCGCGAACTCGCCGTCGGCATCGGCGACCACCACCACGTCATAGTCCACGCCCGCAGTCAGCAGGCCGAGATTGCCCAGCTCGCGCTCGCGCGGATCGTTCGACAGCTTGAACGCGCGCTGCGCCGACCAGGCAATGCCGAAGCGGCGGGCAGCCTGCGCGAGCACGGCGCGCTGCGCCGCGTCTTCCGGCGACGGCCCGCTCAGCAACAGCGCGCGGCGCCACTTGCGCAGCGCCAGGTATTGCATCAACGCGTCCGCCTGCATGCGCCGGCTGGGCAGCGTGTGGAGCAGATGCGGCGCGCAGCCGGCGCCGCGCAGTTCGTCGTCGTCGGCGGAAACATTGAACAGCAGCGCTTCGCCGGGCTTGACCGCACGCGCCGCCAGCCTGACCGCCGGAGCCGGCAGGTCCAGCAGGATAAAGCGCGTGCCCTGGCGCGCCAGCGCGGCTACCATCGGCCCCACCTCGGCTTCGCTGCCGGCTTCCTGCGCATCGAGCCGCAGTGCCTGCCCGGCGGCTTCCAGCGCAAAGCGCGATTCCGCCACTGCCACGCGCGCGCCGTCCACGGGACGGCCTTGGGGCTGGCCGGGATAACGTTGCTCCATCCGCCTGGGTGCATAGCGCCCGTCGCCGGCCATGGAAACCACGGCCACCCTCAGGTCAGCCGCGTGCGCGGTGGCCGCCAGCCACGCGAACACGGCCAACCAGCGCAGCCCGGTCGCCGGATTAATCATCGATCGCCACCGAATGCGGCACCCTGCCCGCCTTGAGCGTGGTCACGGCCTTGTTGCTTGCGGTGTCGACCACGCTGACGTCGTCGGACAGCCCGTTGGCCACATAGAGCAAGGCGTTGTCGCGCGTCAGCGCCAGGCCCCAGGCGCGGCGGCCCACCAGCACGTAGTCCAGCACCCGGCGCTCAGCCACATCGACCACGGCCACGCGATTGGCGCGGCCCAGCCCGATATAGGCACGCTTGCCGTCGCTGCTGGCTGTCAGCCCGACCGGAGTCACGTCCTCCGCACGAAAGCCCTTTGGCGTGAAGGCGATGGTCTGCACCACTTCCAGCGTATCGGTGCGGATCACGCTGACGCTGGCGGCCAGTTCATTGGTCACCCACAGCTCCTTGCCGTCCATGGCCAGCAGCAGGCGGCGCGGGCGGTTGCCGACCCGGATGTTCTTGATCAGCTTGCGCGATGCCACGTCGATCACATGGACCAGGTTGGCGACTTCCGAGGTGACGTACACCCGCTTGCCGTCCGGGCTGGCCTTCACGCCCTCGGGCTCTTCGCCCACCTTGATGGCAAACACCCTCTTGCCGGACGCGATGTCGTAGGCCGACAGCAGTCCGTCCTCCTCGTTGGAGACGTAGAGCGTGCGGCCGTCGGGACTGAGGTCGAACAGTTCCGGGTCGTCGCCGACCGGCAGCGAGGCCACGGTCTTGCGGCTCGCCACGTCGACGACGTCCACCCGGTTATCGTCGCTGCAGGCCACGTAAAGGCGCCGCCGGTCCGGCGACAACTGCAGGTGGCGCGGGCGCTTGCATTGCCGCCAGACGGCAATCAGTTGCCTGCTGGCCGCGCTATAGGCGACCACGGCATCGTCCTTCTCGCTGGAGACGAAGACCTGCCCGGTGGCGGTGCGGCTTTCGGCGGCACCCGCCACGCCGGCGGCGATCAGCAGCAACATGGCGGCCAGGGTGACGCAGGCGATAAAGCCAAGGGTGGGCGGCTTGTTCATGCCGGGACACGCTCGCTGGCGCGCTCGGTGGTATGGACTGGCATTGCGGGGAAGCGCGTCAGGGCCAGGAATGCCTGCTCCAGGCTGTCGCACTCGGCGGCGCCGCGCAGCGCGGCCGGCGTGCCATCGAAGCGCACCGCGCCCCGATGCAGCACGATCACGCGGTCCGCCTGCTCCACCTCCTGCACCAGGTGCGTAGCCCACAGCACGCCGGCCTGCGCCTGCGCGGCAAGCCGGCGCGCATCGGCAACGATCTGCGCGCGCGAAGCCGGATCGAGTCCGACAGTAGGCTCGTCCATCAGCAGCACGGCGGGCTCGTGCAGCAGCGCGCGCGCCAGTTCCACCTTGCGCCGGTTGCCGCCCGAGAGCTCGCGCACGGATGCCCCCGCCCGCTCCGCCAGGCCGAAATCCTCCAGCAGCCGGGCAATCCGCCCGGCGGCAACGCGGCGCGCCATCCCATGCAGGCCTGCATGGAAATGCAAGTTCGACAAGACCGACAAGTCCAGGTCGATGGCCGGCTGCTGGAACACGATGCCGAGCCGGGCCAGCGCACGCACCGGGTGGCGCCGCATATCCACCCCCATGACCGTAACCCGCCCCGCGTCGGCCACGAACAAGCCGCTGAGGATCTGGAACAGCGTGGTCTTGCCTGCGCCGTTGGGGCCCAGCAGCGCGACGAATTCGCCGCGCCGCACGTCGAGCGAAACGCCGTCCAGCGCGTGCTGGTTGCCAAAGCGCTTGCGCACGGCTTCACAGCGCAGCGCCAGCGGGGATTCCGGGGCCATCACAGGTGCTCCTTCGGCTGGGCCGTGCCCACCCGCTCGGCGAAGCGCCGCTCCGCCTCCCAGGCGCGCTGCAGGTAGGCTTCGTACCGGGCGGTGTCCAGGTAGGTCAGTTCCTGGTCGTATCTGGCCAGCTCGGCCACGTGGCGGGGCTGTTGCATGGCGATGCGGAACGCGTCGTGCAGGCGGCTGACGATCAGCGGGTCGGTGCCGCGCGGCACGCCGATGCCATAGGGCGAGTTGTGGATCGCGTTGTCGAAACCCAGCTCGCTGACGGTCGGCACCTCGGGCCAGCGCGCCGAGCGCTGCGCGCTGAACACGGCCAGAAGGCGCATCCGCCCGCTCTCCACGAAGGGCGCGAAGCCGGTCGAATTCACGCCCGCCATCAGCGAGCCATTGGCCACCGCCAGCATCTGGTCCGCGGTGCCGCGGTAAGGCACGTGCACGTAGCGCACGCCGCTGCGTCCGAGCACATCCTCCATGGCGAGGTGGGCGGTGGTGCCGATGCCGGTCGAACCCACCGTCAGCGCGCCGGGATGGGCCCGGCCCCAGGCAATCAGGTCTTCCAGCGTGTGGAAGGGGCTGTCCGCGGGCACCACGATGCCGAAGGTGTAGCCGGAGATCATCAGCACCGGCTGGATGTCGCGCAGCGGCTGCCACGCGGTTTTCTGCTGATGCGGGAAGCGATAGACCGTCAGCGGCAACTGGCCGATGGTGTAGCCATCCGGCCGCGCGGCGGCAAGCGCGCCGCCCACCAGCGTGCCGCCGGCGCCCGGCTTGTTCTCCACCACGATGGGCTGGCCGAGTTCCCGCCCGGCCAGTTCCGCCAGCACGCGCATCGAGATATCGGTGGCACCGCCCGCCGGCCACGGCACGATCAACGTGATCGGGCGCACCGGAAAGCGCGGCGCCCCCTGCGCTGGCGCGGCCAGCGCATTGGCCAGCGCATGCGCCAGGCCAAAGCCGAGCAGCAGCGCGAAAGCGAGGCGACGAAGCATGGCATGGCAGAAGGTGGAAGTGTTCATGCTGGCTAGAAGAGCAAGGCCGATACCATGTGCGGCGCAACATGCGGACTATCGGGCGCCTGGCCTTCTCCGGCGTCATCCTGGAGGCAGCCAGACATCGCTGCAGGGCTGTGCGTTGTGCAGTGCACTATTGATGGTTGTCCCGCCGTGGAACACGCCACCAGCGCCCGGGCCAGACCTGTCCCGTTTTGAAACAGAGGCTCAGCCGAAGCCGTGCTCCACCGCATAGCGATGCATTTCCACCCGGTTGGCCAGGCCCATCTTCTTGCGGATCAGCGTCTGGTAGTTCGCCACCGTCTTGGTGCTGAGATAGAGCTGCGCGGCCACTTCCTCGATCGCCGTGCCGCGCGCGAACAGGCGGAACAGGTCGAACTCGCGCGGCGACAAGGCCAGGTGCGGCGGCGGCCGGCTGCCGGCATCGACCAGGCCCGCGACATCGTCGGACAGCGCCTGCCCCCCGTTGGCCACCTTGCGCACCGCGTCCACCAGTGCCTCCGGCGCACTGCTCTTGGTCAGGTAGCCGGCGGCGCCGGC
Organism: Cupriavidus sp. SK-3; assembly: GCF_000611145.1. Classification (NCBI taxonomy): domain Bacteria; kingdom Pseudomonadati; phylum Pseudomonadota; class Betaproteobacteria; order Burkholderiales; family Burkholderiaceae; genus Cupriavidus; species Cupriavidus sp. SK-3. Next base: position 62,937 of record NZ_JFJV02000060.1, read on the forward strand.
CCGCATGGCCTGGCTTACGATGGCGGCGCTGTCGTGCATGCTGAACACCAGGATCCGTAATGCGGGCACCCGCGCGCCCAGCCGCTGCAGCACTTCCATGCCGCCGCGTCCGGGCATCGACAGGTCCAGGATCAGCACGTCGGCCGAATGCTGTGTCAGCCAGGCGTAGGCGGCATCGCTATCGCCGAACTCGGCTACCACGCGCACCCCCTCCTCCAGTTCGAGCAGCCGCCGGTACCCGGTTCGCACTACCGCGTGATCATCGGCAATGACTACGTCGATCGTTTTCATTTGCTCTGGCTCCCATGCGGTTGAACCGGCTCGGCGAAGGCTTGCTGCGCAAGCGGGAAGCTGGCGCTCAGGCGGCAGCCGGGCGTGGCAACGACCGCAGCAGAGGCAGGTTCGATATGCAGCGTGCCCAGATGGGCCCACGCGCGCTCCTGCATCCCCCGCAGGCCATGACTGCACTGCAGGGCCGCGGCAACGTCGGCAATGCCCTGGCCGTCGTCCTCCACGCTCCAGCGCACCGCCTCCCCTGCGGCCGTGGCGGCAATGCGGATCGCCACGCGGCGCGCGCCGGCATGGCGCATCGCGTTGGTCAGCGCTTCCTGCGTCATCCGGTACAGCGTCAGGACCAGGTCCGGGCCCGGCGCCACGCCACCAAGCGCCACCTCACAGTCCACCTGCGTCTGCTGGCCCGGCTGGTCGCGCCAGGCTTGCACCAGGTCCTGCAGCAAGCGCTCCACTGAGGCCAGCCGGCCGTCGGGCTGCACGCCGTGCGGCCGAAGCCGGTGCAGCAGATGGCGTACCTCGTGCTGGATCCTGGCGCAATGCCCGGCCAGGTCGTTGGCCACGAGTTGCAGCACGGGCTCATGGACGCTCTTGCGTACCAGATAGGCGGCATCGGCGCGCATTGCGGCGAGCACCTGGCCGAACTCGTCGTGCAGCTCCCGCGCCAGGCGCGCGCGCTCGCTTTCCTGGGCAGTCAGCAGCTTGCGGCTCAGGGCGCGGCGCTCCGCCTGGGCATCGTCCAGCGCACCGGCCAGGTGGTTGAGCGCACGGCCGACCTGGTCCATCTCGCGCGTGCGCATGGGCGGCAGGCGCACGCTGTAGTCCTTGTCTTCGTAGCGCCGGATAGCCTCCAGGATCTGTTGCAGGGGAGCAAGCGCCCGTCCCAGGGCCCAGTGGATGCCAAACAGTAGCAGCGCGCCATAGACGGCCAGCACGGCGAGATTGCCGGCCATGTCGTCGCTGGCTTCCTGGATTTCGCTCTCAGGATTCCAGCGCAAGGCGGCGCGGTAGGTGGCGCCGTCGCGGGTGCGGATCTCCCAGCGGCTTTCCAGCCGCGCCGCATCGGCGCCCAGGCCCGGAAGGGCAAGCAGGCCGCCCCAGGCGGCGCTGTCCCGTGGCTGCGGCGTGCTCACCAGCACCTGGCCCGTGGCGTCCTCCAGATGCAGCCACAAGTGGCGCATCCGGGCCGATGCATTGATGGCGCGCAGGGCGGCAAGATGCGCCTCGCGTTCGTCCGGCGCCGCCATCTGCAAGGCCGACAGGCGAGGAATCAGTTGTGCCATGGCGTCCGCGCCACGGCGCTCGTCGCCGATGGCGCGCACCGCGAGCCATAGCGCGACCACCAGCGCGCAGCACAGGCAGGCCGCGGAGATCAGGATGGCACGGCTTAACAGATAGCGAGACATCGTCATGGCAATGACGCCCCCGGAAGGTTGCGGTGGCCGGTGGAATTCGCCTGCGGATCGGGAGGTTTTCCCGAAGCCCGAGGTATGGAACCTGCTCACTGTCCCTCGAGTTGTTTCCGCCAGGCCGGCACCCAACGCAGGTGCCCCGGCCAATCATTCCGAGGAGATGCAAGATGCCAGCCAACCTTCCCCCGCCCAGGCGCAGTGCCGTGCCGCGAGGCGCTGCCCTGCGCCCGGCGCCGCTGCGCCGCGCGCCACGGCGCGGCGCGGTCACCGCCATCGCACTGGCCGTGGCACTGCTGGCCGCCCTGCCCGCTGTTGCACAACAGGACAATGGTGTGCAAATCGGGGACAGTGCCACGCTGCCCGAGGTCCTGGTGGTGGCGGCGGCTCCGCTGCCCGGCATCGGCGTGGACCGCGATCTCGTGCCCTACACGGTACAGACGGCCAGCGGCGACGAGCTGAACGGCACGCGCACCGGCACCCTCGCCGAATACCTGGCGCGCAACTTCACCGGCGTCAACGTCAACGACATCCAGGGCAGCCCCTTCCAGACCGACCTCACCTACCGCGGCTTTCGCGCCTCGTCGATCCCGGGTGTATCGCAAGGGCTGTCTGTCTACCTGGACGGCATCCGCGTCAACGAGCCCTTCGGCGATGTGGTGAGCTGGGACATGATTCCCGAGTCCGCCCTGGAAAGCGTCTCGCTGGTCTCCAGCGCCAACCCCGCTTATGGCCTCAACACGCTCGGCGGCGCGCTTGCCATGACCACCCGCTCGGGGCTGACTTCACCTGGCTTCACCGCTGATCTCTCCTATGGCAGCGGCAACCGCAAGCGCGCCGACCTGTCAGGCGGCATCCGCAGCGACAGCGGCTGGCACGCCTTCGCCGCCGGCACCCTGTTCCAGGAGCACGGCTGGCGCGATCATTCCGAGGGCCGGCTCGGCAACCTGTTCATCAAGGCCGGACACGAGGGCGAGACCAACAGCTGGGACGTCTCCGTGCTGCATGGGCGCAGCACCCTGATCGGCAACGGCCTGGTACCCAGCTACCGAGCGAGCGGCAATGCCATGCTGCCCGGGCTCTATGAGAGCAATCGCGGTGCCGTCTATACCTATCCCGACAAAACCGAGAACATGGTCACCCAGGCCGCACTAAACGGCCGCCACTGGTTCGACGAGAAGACCAGCACCGCCGTGCTCGCCTATGTGCGCACCAGCCGCCGCGACACCACCAACGGGGACGTGAACCCGGTCTACGCGGCTTACACGGAAGACTGCGAAGACGGCTTCAACGCCGACGGCAGCCCGCGCAAGTCCCGCTGCGGCTACACCCGGGCCGAAGGCGCGGCGCTGGATCCGGCGGTGCTGAACACGACGCACATGTGGCAGCAGTCCATTGGCATGGCGTTCAGCTTCGCCAAGGAAACGGAAAAGCATCTGATCAACGCCGGGCTGACGTTCGACCGCAGCCGCCTGACGTACTCGCAGTACGAGCAGCCAGGCACCTTTACCGACGACCGCGGCGTGATCGCCAACCCGGATGCACCGAACGAACTGTTCTCCGGCGTCAGCGGCACCTCGCGCGCGATTGGCCTGTACCTGTCGGACACCTGGGCCGTGACGCCCAGCACCTTCGTGACGGGTTCGGCCCGGTGGAACCACGTGACCGTGAGCAATACGCTGCGCAACAGCGACGGCAGCGAGCAGCCGAACGAGAGCTTCACCTACCGCAGGCTCAACCCTGCGCTTGGCATTACGCAGAAGCTGGGCGCCGGGGTCTCGGTATTTGGCGGCTACGCCCAGAACAACCGCGTGCCGACGGCGCTGGAGCTGGGCTGCGCCGATCCCGCCCAGCCCTGCCGCCTGCCTGCCGGCCTGCAGGCCGACCCTTACCTCAAGCAGGTCGTCTCGCACTCCTATGAAGTGGGCGCGCGCTGGCGGCCCTCGAAGGACACCGAAGTGTCCGGCTCACTCTATCGCGTTGATAACCACGACGACATCCTCTTCTTGCGCGCCCCCAACACGCAGCAGGGCTACTTCGCCAATTTCGACCGGACCCGCAACCAGGGCTTCGACCTGTCCGCCCGGCAGCGCCTGGGCAACGTCACCCTGCGCCTCGGCTACAGCTATCTCGACGCCACCTATCAGGCCACCGGGCAGCTCGCGGTGGGCGAACGGACCATCGACGTCAAGCCGGGCATGCGCCTGGCCGGCCTGCCGCGCCACACCATCAAGCTGGGCGTGGACTGGCAGGCGCTGCCCGAACTGACCCTGGGAGCCGACCTGGTTGGCGTGTCCAGCAGCGTCACCAGCGGCAACGAAGACGGCCTGCGCGCCGACCCGCAGCCCGGCAAGGCGCCGAAGTCCGTGAACTGGAGTACGCCGGGGTATGCCACGGTCAACCTGCGCGCCTCGTATCGCGTGAGCAAAGGCTTCGAAGTCTATGTGCGTGTGGCCAACCTGTTCGACCGCCGCTACGAGACCTACGGGCAGATCGCCAATGACGTCTTTCCCAATGGCAATCTGCTGCGGCCGCAGAATACGCCGGGAGACAACGCCAGCGCACTGTTTGTTGCCCCCGGCGCTCCCCGCAGCGTCTGGGCCGGCGTGATTTGCCGCATGTGATCCGACAATGGGAGCGCGCCTTGCGCACCCGAGCACCTTGAACGCGATCAGATGCAGCCGGCATTCGGCTCGTCATGGCGGGAGATCCCGCCTGAATTCAACGATCCGTTTTCCTGGCCAGATCAGAATGCCGAGGTGGCAACCCGCCGGTGCTCATGGTGCGGCGGAGGCAGCGCACTGCGCGCAACAGTTGCAAACCGAGCCAGAAGTTGGCCGCTGCAAACAGCACGCCACCAGGCAAAGCCAGCCATCGCGGGGCTAGCGGCAGCGCCAGCAGCAGGACATAGGCCAGCAGCAGCAAGTTGGCTTGCCAGCGCTGCTGGCCTGGCGAAATCATCGCCTGCATGGCGGGAATCCGGGCCGGCAATGGCAAGCGGCGGCGCAAATGCATCCAGATCAGGAAAGGCACGATCTTGCCGATCATCGCCGTTACCGGCAATACGCCGCATCCGACCAGCACGGCGGTGCCGATCCACCAGGGGATCGCGATGGACGCAGGCACGGCGATGGCCGCGAGCGACAATGCCACCGCGCCGATGGCGCTCACGCAGGCGGCAGCCCATAGCCGCCAGCACGGATCATGGCGGCGCCGCGCGCACAGTAGGCCCCGCAGTCCGGATGCCGCGAGTGTTCCCAACAGCAATAGAAGCGGCGTTGCACCGGCGCCGGAAAATCGCGGCGCGTCGATCACGGCGCCGCTATAGGCCAGCAGAAGCAACCAGATTCCCCAAGGCAGGAAGCGTTCCAGCGCGGCCGGGAGACGCCTGGTCTGCCAGAACATCGGGACCACCGTGGTTGCGACACCGGTAACGAGCGTGGCCAGCCAGCCCACCAGTCCCCAGGCGACATGCAGCCGCAGCAACGGACCCGGCGCCAGTTGCCACTGTCCGCCCAGTACGCCGGCCAGCGCCGCGCCGGTCGTGGCCGTTGCGATCAGCGCGGCGCCTATGCCTGCCAGTGTTCGCGTGGTTGCGTCCACGGCGGCTACGCGCGCGCCTGCCCGAAGCAATGCCAGGCCGACCAGGCACAGGAAAGGCGCCCCAAGCACGATTGCCACGCGAAAACCGAGTGGCCGGCCGGCAAGGAATCCACCGGCCAGCCCGAGCGCCGTACCCCCTCCTATCAACGCGACCAGGCGAGCCAATGCATCGGACCCGCGTACGCGCACCCCGGCGACCACCGGCATCATCTGGAACAATGCCCCCACCATGACGGGAACCAGCATCCCCAGCGCAAGGAGATGGACCGCCGCCAGCACCGTCGGGGAGAAGCGGAACGGCAGGCCGGCAGAGGGACCGAATGCCAGCAGCAATCCCGCGGTGGCGCCAAGCCATGGCGCCGGCAGCAGGCAGCCAAGGACTACGGATGGCCGCGGTGCATTCTCGTATTTCAGGTGCGCAGCCCTCATGCTTCCTGCCATGCCATGGGGCGCTGCCGGCACAGGCGATGTGGCGCACCGGCATCCTCGCGGATTTCGGAAGGGGGAAGTCGGGTCGGCATCTTGTCAATCTCCGCATGCAGGGCAGCAGGGTTGCTGCATTCATCTGGAACTCACTCCTGGCGCCGCCATGCTAGACGCCAAACGCACGCATCGTGATTGATCGCGGCAAAGGGTTGCGCAACTGGCGAAGCTACCCATGAACCGGCAGCGCGCATCTTTGCGCTATCTCAACAATGCGTGCTTTGCTTCAGGCGATACTTGAGAGTCGGCAGCAGGCAATTGAAGGTTGCCGGGCCCAACCGGAGCGCAACAATGTTTTCTACCGCGGCCAGTCTTCCTGGCTTCGATTCACCGATTGAGCTGCTGCTGGCATGCCATGAGAAAGTCCGGCGTTTCGCCGGCCTGTGTTCCAGACTTGAGCAGCATGCGGCGCGGCACGGCGCAGATGAAGAGGCACGGGCCGCGGCCGCCAGTGTGTTGAGATACTTCCAGCTCGCGGCGCCGCTGCACCATGCGGACGAAGAGGAGGACCTGTTCCCCGCATTGCGGGAGCTGGGTGACGCCAGCCTGACAGCAAGTATCGACGAGCTGGATGCCGAGCATGAGTACCTGGGTGAATTGTGGTGTTGCGTGCAGCCCTGGCTGGAGGCGATGTCGCTGGGGACAAGGCACCCTGCTCCGCCTGAGCTCGAGGCGTTCTCCACCCTCTATCCCGAGCACGCATTGCGGGAGGAGCGCGAGGTCTATCCCGCGGCCGTCCGCCTGCCGCACGATCGCCTCGCCGGGATTGGCCAGCGCATGGCGCAACGAAGAGGCGCACGCCAGGAGTCCTGACCGTCATAGCTCGCCCGCCAGGACAGGGGAACTTGATCTGCCGCAAGACCCGGTTGACCGGGGCGTGGAATCCTATGCACTACGTAGCTGTCGCCGCACGCCGGGATACGCCGTCATTTGCCGGTCCGCAAGGCCGGCCTGCCCCAAAGGCAAGCTGCGACAGCTTGACCGATGCAACCACTGCCACTGAGGCAATCCATGCGCCACAAACTAAATCTCGAGGGGCTGCTGGGAAGCCTGCCGCTCTTCCGTAACCTCGACACAGAGCAACTGGCCGAACTGGCGGGCTCCTGCCATGAGGGCAGGGGATCCAAGCACNGAGGTCAGGGTATCCAAGCACAGCCATCTCTTCCGGCGCGGCGACGCGGCTGCGGGCTTATACGTTGTTGCCGTTGGCCAGATCAAGCTGGCACTGCCCTCGGTGCACGGCAACCCCGAGAAAATCGTCGAGTTCTTCGGCCCCGGCGAGGCATTTGGGGAGGCCGTCATGTTCCTTGACCGCCCCTACCTGGTGGACGCCCAGGCGCTCGACGACACGCTGCTTATCCTGCTCGACAAGCAGGATATATTTGCCGCCATCGATCGCGATCCGTCCTTTGCGCGCCGCATGCTTGCGGGCCTGTCGATGCGCCTGCATACCCTGGTGCAGGATATCGAGACGGTGAACCTGCACAATTCGCAACAGAGAGTCATCGGCTACCTGCTGAACGGGCCTCGCGAGGGCAACCTCACGCGCTTTGCCGTCAACAAGAATCTCATCGCTTCCAAGCTGGGGCTGTCGCCGGCAACGCTTTCGCGCACCCTGCAGCGGCTCAGCGAAGCGGCCTTGATCAGCGTGGCCGGCCCTGAAGTCGTGATTCACGATATCCAGGCGCTTCAGCGCAGGTTTGCCGGTGGGTAAGCGCGCCCTTGCCGCGTGAAACCCCAACCGGAAATTGCTTGACCGGCGTCAATCGCGGCGGGCCAATACCTCGCTAGCATGCTTGCGTAGACACGCTACCAAGGACGCTACCATGCAAACCAACACACCCTTTCTCTTCGACGCGCGCGGCATTGCCAAGCGCTTTCGCCATGCCGCGATCTTTGGCGCGCTGGAAGCGCTGGGCGAAGGCGAGTCGATGCGATTCGTCAACGATCACGATCCCCTTCCCCTGATCGAGCAACTGCGCCGGCGCTATCAAGATCAACTCCAGATTGCCTACGTTGAGCGCGCGGGCGATGCCGTGGTGATCGACTTCACCGTCCATCCCGCCGCTGCCACACAGGGATGCGGTAGCGCAAACGGCACGGGCTGCGGCTGCAGCGGCGGCTGAACCTCGCCCTCCTCCGCTGCATCCAGGCCGTCCGCGCCCTCCCGATTCGCCTTTTCCGCAATTGGCTTGCCCGCGGACAAGCCGGCCCGGGCAGGCCTGAATATCAACAGGTTCATACGATGCGCCTCACCACCATGACCGACTACGCGCTACGGTTGCTGATCTACGTTGCGCGACATCCTGAACGGATGTGCACCAATAGCGAGATCGCACAGGCCTACGGCATCTCCAGAGCACACATCGTCAAGGTGACGCACAAGCTCAGCCGCCAGGGATGGATCGCGACCATGCGCGGCAGAGGCGGCGGCATGCAGCTGTCGTCCGGGCCGGGAAGCATCAATCTGGGCGACGTGGTTCGCAGCGTGGAGCCCGATTTCGATCTGGTTGCCGGCCTCGCCGACGGCAGCACCCGCAAGTTCGCGAGCGACGAGCATCTTTGCTGCGTCATGGATGGCGCTCGCCGGAGTTTCCTGCGGCATCTTGAAAGCTACACGCTCGCCGACCTGCTGGCGCGGGCCTTCCCGGCCCTGCCGCATGCCAGCGCAGTAGTAGATCCGGGCAGGCACTGAGGCCGGCCGATGTGGCCCTCGCCGTCCGGTGGAAGATTCAGGGCTGCCGGGGCCGTGGCGCCTCGCGCGCTCGCCATGCCCGCGCCGCGGCGGCGGCAACGGCGATGAAGAGCAGGATGGCGGCAACGTTGCCCGCCGCCGCCACGGCCCTGACTGCCGGCAACGCGTGGCCAAAACTCAGTCGCGCGGCCAGGGAGAGGTGCAGCACGGCAAGCGGCACATAGAAGCCATTGCCGAACTGCAGCTTGATACGCGTGATCGCCGGCAGGATGACAGGCGCATGCGCCATCACCATGCTGACGATAAAGCCCAGTCCCAGCGCATGCAGCGCGGCGTCGCGCCATGGCAGCCCTGCCGCGGTTGCCGCCCACGCCACGCCTGCCACCAACAGCCAGCCATAGCCCAGAAGCAGGCAGAGCGCCATGTAGCGGCTCAGTCCGTGGCTGCGCACCGTGCGGCGCGCAATGTCGAAGCGTGCCAGCCAGGCGGCAAGCAACGCCAGCGATGCGCCATAGACAACACCGCCGAGCCTGCCTGCGCTCCCGTCCAGCGCCGAGCCGGCGGCACCCAGCACCAGCATCGCCAGGATGGCAAGCAAGGCCGCTTGTGCGCCGGGCCTGCGGCGCATCAGGCGCGTCATCTCAAGCCGCTCGGCTGCGACCGTGACAACCAGGAAAATAAAGTACCAGGCGTTGACCGAGTCCAGCCAGTGACCTGACGCCAGTTCCGCGTTGCCGGCCAGCCAGGCCACCGCGGCGACCAGCAGCAAGGCGGTATGGGCGGCCGGCTGGCGCCGCACTACCGCCACGCTGACGCCCACGAACACCAGCGCGCCGGCCGCCATGGCCCACGCGCCGGCGGCAGGCAATCCCGCCACCATCAGCAAAGCGCCCAGCCCCGATGCCACTGGCGCCGCAAAGGCGGCGGGACGGCCTAGCGCCACCGCACGCTCGATGCCGATGACCGTGCCGAAAAAGCCGCCGGTCATCAAGGCGCCGTGAAACTGAAGCGCGTGCCACGGCAGGTGGTAATCGCCGCCCCAGGGCAGCGTCACGCCGGCGCGCAACAATCCGCCGAGCATGCCCGCGAGCAGTGCGATTACGGCCAGCAGCAGCACCGCCAGCCGGGGCCAGGTCTTGCGCTGGCGTCCTTGCGCGCGACGCGCGGCCACGCTCACCATCCCATGGCGTGCTTCGCGCTGGCGCTCATGCGCTCCGGCGTCCATGCGGGCTCCCAGCACAATTCCACATCGATCAGGTACCCCAGGGGCATCACGCCTTCCAGTTCGAGCTGCACATCGTCCAGGATCATGTCGGCCACCGGACATGCGGCGGATGTCATGGTCATCGAGACATGCACGGATCCGTCCGATACGGTGATGGCGTAGATCAGGCCAACGTCAAGGACGCACAGTGCCAGTTCCGGATCCACCACGCGGCGCAGGGCGTCCATGATGGGCATGCGCCATTCCTCCGGCCCGTGGTAGTCAAGCCTGCGTGCCTCGGTTGAGGCTTGCCTGGTGAGCATGCTTCTCTCCTTGTCGAATTCCTGCTATTGCTGTTATAGCTGTTATTCCTGTTACGCAGCTTTCATCGTAGTACGGGCCGCGTCTTCTGCGTGGCCCGTACTGCGATCGATTGACCTTGCGCAAGGCCGGCGCTTCCGTCAGGCCTTGCGCAGCGTGAAACGGTTGAAGTGCGATGCCAGCCTGTCGACATCGCCGCGGCCAAGCGATGCGCTCGCGCCGCTGCCGCGGCTCTCCTGCAGCGCCCAGTGCGTTACGCCAAGCGCTGCGATGCCCTCGGCCAGCACATGCAGCTCCGCGATATCGAACAGGCCGGCGTGCCAGGTGGTGCGGCACTCGCCCGCCACGCCGCTGGCAAGCCACCGGTGCAGCGATTCCCACGCCCGCTCCCCGCTGCCCGGCACCCGCGTCACGCTGTCATAGCGATGCAGCGGTGCCTTGAGGTCCAGGCCGATCCAGTCCAGCCGGGGCAGGATGGCGGCCAGGCGATCGGGGTACATGCCGGCGGTGTGCAGCGCGACCTCGAAGCCCCCGGCCCGCACGGCCTCGATGGCACCGGGCAGTCCCGCCTGCAGGGTTGGCTCGCCCCCGGAAAACACCACGCCGTCGAGGAGGCCCCGCCGCGCCTGCAGGAAGGCCTGCACGTCCGCCCAGGCGATGGCGGGTGGCGCGCTGGCATCCAGCAAGTCCTGGTTGTGGCAGTAGCCGCACCGCCAGGGACAGCCCTGGCAGAACAGGACGGCGGCCAGGCGCCCGGGGAAGTCGATCGTGGTCAGCGCCGTCATGCCGCCAATACGCAACGTGGGCAACGTGGGCAACGTGGCCGCGTCGTGCCGGCGCCTGGCCACCGCGCAAGCGTCAGCAGGCAACGGCATGGGGCTGCGCGAAGAAGCGGCGCTCGCGGTGCTCGCCCTGCTTGCCGGTATTGAAGCTGGAAACCGGCCGGTGGTAGCCCATCACCCGGGTCCAGACCTCGCAGGGCTGGCGCTCCTCGTCGCGCAGCACGGCGTCGCGAGGCTGGGATTGCATGGATGGCGAGGATTGAAATTGGTGAGTCATCAGGTTTGCTCCGTCTTGAGAGTGGGTTGAAACAACAGAAAAACACAAAGGAACGAGAAGAACGGTTGAGCCGGGTCAGGCGGCGATCTGTTCCCGCTTGCGCGCGAGGATCTCCTCGTCGCAGCGCGGGCAGAACGGATGCTCGCCGGCGAGGTAGCCGTGCGTCGGGCAGATCGAGAAGGTCGGCGTCACCGTGATGTACGGCAGGCGGAAGCGTGTCAGCGCGCGCCGCACCAGCTCGCGGCAGGCCTCGCCGCTGGACAGGCGCTCGCCCATATACAGATGCAGCACCGTGCCGCCGGTGTACCTGGACTGCAAGGTCTGCTGCCGCGCCAGCGCTTCGAAGGGGTCGTCGGTCCAGCCGACCGGCAACTGCGAGGAGTTTGTGTAATAGGGCTGCGCCGCCGTGCCGGCCTGGCGGATCTCCGGCCAGCGCTTGCGGTCTTCGCGGGCAAAGCGGTATGTCGCACCCTCGGCCGGCGTGGCTTCGAGGTTGTAGAGGTGGCCGGTTTCCTGCTGGAAGGCCACGATGCGCTCGCGCACGTGTTCCAGCAAGCGCAGCGCGAAGGCATGGCCCCACTCCGACGTGATGTCGTGCCGGTCAGCGGTGAAGTTGCGAATCATCTCGTTGATGCCGTTCACGCCCAACGTCGAGAAATGATTGCGCAAGGTGCCGAGGTAGCGCTTCGAATAGGGGAACAGGCCCTGGTCCATCAGGCGCTGGATCAGCTTGCGCTTGTTCTCCAGGCTCTGTTTGCCCAATTCAAGCAGGCGGTCCAGCGCGCGCAGCAGCGCCGCTTCATCGCCGGCATGCAGGTAGCCCAGGCGTGCGCAATTGACGGTGACCACGCCCACGCTGCCGGTCTGCTCGGCACTGCCGAACAAACCGTTGCCGCGCTTGAGCAGTTCGCGCAGGTCGAGCTGGAGCCGGCAACACATGGAGCGCACCATATTCGGCTCCAGCTCCGAGTTGATGAAATTCTGGAAGTACGGCAGCCCGTACCTGGCCGTCATCTCGAACAGCCGCGTGGCATTCTCCGATTCCCACGGAAAATCGCGCGTGATGTTGTAGGTCGGGATGGGAAAGGTGAACACCCTGCCCTTGGCATCGCCTGCCGTCATCACCTCGATATAGGCGCGGTTGATCAGGTCCATCTCTTCCTGCAGCTCGCCATAGGCGAACGGCATTTCCTGCCCGCCGATCACCGGCACCTGTTCGCGCAGGTCTTCGGGACAGGTCCAGTCGAAAGTCAGGTTGGTAAAGGGCGTTTGCGTGCCCCAGCGCGACGGCACGTTCAGGTTGTAGATCAGCTCCTGGATGCACTGCCGCACCTGGGCATAGGACATGGTGTCCTTGCGCACGAATGGCGCCATATAGGTATCGAACGACGAGAACGCCTGCGCGCCGGCCCATTCGTTCTGGAGCGTGCCGAGAAAATTGACGATCTGCCCCACGGCGGAGGACATGCGCTTGGGCGGCCCCGCTTCCACCTTGCCCGGCACGCCGTTGAATCCCTCATGCAGCAGCGTGCGCAGCGACCAGCCGGCACAGTAGCCGCTGAGCATGTCGAGATCGTGGATATGGATATCGCCGTTGCGGTGGGCCTCGCCGATTTCCGGCGCGTAGACATGGGACAGCCAGTAATTGGCGGTGACCTTGCCCGCCACGTTCAGGATCAGCCCGCCAAGCGAATAGCCCTGGTTGGCATTGGCATTCACCCGCCAGTCAGCCTTGCTCAGGTACTCATTGATCGAGGCTTCCACGTCGACCAGTGCCTTGCGATCCTGGCGCAGCCTGGCGTGCTGGCCGCGGTAGGCAATGAACGCACGCGCGGTGTTCCAGTAGTTGGCGGCGATCAGGACCTGCTCGGCCACATCCTGGATCTGCTCGACGCCTGGCGTCTGGTCATGGAAGCGGTATGCCAGGACCCTGGCCACCTGCTCGGCGAGGCTGGCTGCCTGCGCATCGTTGAACTCGCCGGCTGCCACGCCGGCGCGGCGCAACGCGGACTGGATCCGCTCGATGGCGAATGCCGTCTTTTCGCCATTGCGTTTGATGACCTCACTCGGCAGGCTGGCAACGACGGTTTCAGTACAGTGCTCCATATATTCTCCCAACAGCATTCACACTAGATGTGGGATAGAGCGTACCGCCCAAACACTATATGTAGATTGACGACGGACAAGCGTATGACATGTCGGAAGCTGTCAGGCGCGGACGGCAAGCTGTTTGCCTATCGATGGATGGCCGGGTGTCTGCGTACCAGCCCATGAACGCAAAAACAGCCGCTGGGCCGGGTGCCCGGGCGGCTGTTATTTCAACCAGGGCGGGTCGCCTCGACAGGGCCGCCGCAACCCGCTACTTACTTTGCGTATGTGAATGGGCTTAACGTTGCGCCGCGTTCAGGCGCCCTTCCGGCGCGGTCTGCGCCGGTGCCTTGCCGAGCAGGCCCAGTACCACTTGCAGCGCCATCGAGAGCGCGCCGACGATAAACACCACGTCGCCGAAGGTGCGCACCCAGCGCAGCGTCTGCAGGATGGGCTGCTGCATGAAGGCCTCGCTGCGCGCATACCACAGCCCCTGGCTGACGCTGGCGTGGAACTGGATGATGCCGATGGGCAGCAGGCTGGTGCCCATCATCAGGACCAGGCCCGCGTTGAGCCCCCAGAACGCCGTCTTCATCAAGCCCTGGTTCAGCGCGCAGGCAGGCCGTATGTAGCGCAGCACCAGCAGCGTGAAGCCCAGCGCCAGGAAGCCGTAGACCCCGAACAGCGCGGCATGGGCATGCACCGGCGTGGTATTCAGGCCCTGCACGTAGTACAGCGAGATCGGCGGGTTGATCATGAAGCCGAATACGCCGGCGCCCAGCATGTTCCAGAACGCCACGGCGACGAAGCACATCAGCGGCCACTTCAGGTTGGCCATCCAGGGTGCGCGGTCCTTCAGGCGCCAGTTCTCCCAGGCTTCATGGCCCAGCACGATCAGCGGCACCACTTCGAGCGCGCTGAAGCTGGCGCCCACCGCCATCACCGGCGTCGTGGTGCCGGCGAAGTAGAGATGGTGGAAGGTGCCAGGCAGGCCGCCCAGCATGAACAGCGACGCCGAGGCCAGGCTGGCCGCCGTGGCCATCGGCCGCGACACCAGGCCAAGCGTGGAGAAGATAAAGGCCAGCGCCGTGGTGGCGAACACTTCAAAGAAGCCCTCGACCCACAGGTGCACGACCCACCAGCGCCAGTACTCCATCACCGACAGGTTGGTGCGCTCGCCGTAGAACAGGCCGGCGCCGTAGAACAGGCCGATGGCCACCACCGAGGATGTCAGCAAGGCCAGCAGGTTCTTGTCGCCGCCCGGCGTGCGCAGCGCCGGCGCGATGGCGCGCAGCATCAACACCAGCCAGAACAGGATGCCGGCGAACTTGCCGATCTGCCACAGCCGGCCCAGGTCGACATACTCGTAGCCCTGGTGCCCCAGCCAGAAGTTGAGGTTCTCGGGCATGAGTTGCGCGATCGCCAGGTAGTTGCCGGTGAACGAACCCACCACGACCACCACCAGGGCCCAGAACAGCACGTCCACGCCAAGCTTCTGGTACTTCGGGTCCTTGCCGCCGTTGATGAGCGGCGCCAGGAACAGGCCGGCAGCCAGAAAGCCGGTAGCGATCCAGAACAGCGCGCTCTGGATGTGCCAGGTGCGCATCAGCGTGTACGGGAACCACCTCGACAGCTCGATGCCGTAGAAACTCTGCCCCTCCACCGTGTAGTGGGCCGTCACGCCGCCGATCAGCACCTGGAACACGAACAGCGCCACCACCAGGAACAGGTACTTGCCCAGGGCGCGTTGCGACGGCGTGAGCGCGAACGTCGTGAGCGGGTCGCGCGCGGCCACGGCGGGCGGCGCCTCTTCATGCCCGCGCAGGAATGCCCAGGCCCATACCAGGAAGCCGACACCGGCCAGCAGGACCACCACGCTGGCGATGGACCAGATGATGTTCTCGCTAGTGGGCTGGTTGCCGATCAGCGGCTCGTGCGGCCAGTTGTTGGTGTAGGTGGCGCTCAGGCCGGGACGCTCGGTGGCGGCGGCCCATGCGGTCCAGAAGAAGAAGTGCGTCAGCTTGGCGCGGCGTTCGGCGCTGGGCAGCGTGTTCTCCTTCATGGCGAAGCTTTCGCGGCTCTTGCGCAGTTCCGGTGCGTCGGAGAATAGCCGCGCGTAGTAGGCGCCGGTGTCGGCGATGGCCTGTGCGCGCCGCGCGGAGACGGTGAGCACGCCACTGTCCGGGTCAACGCGGTTGCCACGGTACTCGGCGCGGAGCTGCTCGCGCAGCGCGGCCTGTGTCGGCCAGTCGAGCACGGCATAGGTGCGGCCGTAGGTATCCCGCGCCGCCAGGTCGAGCCAGGCGGTCAGCTCGCGGTGCAGCCAGTCGGCTGTCCAGTCCGGCGCCTGGTAGGCACCGTGGCCCCAGATGGAGCCGAGTTGCATGCCGCCGACGGATTGCCATGCGGTCTGGCCGTCGAGGATATCGTCCTTGCTGAACAAGACCTTGCCGCCAGCGGTCGCGACTTGCTGCGGAATCGGCGGCGCCTTGCGGTAGACCTCGGTGCCGTAATAGCCAAGCAGCGAAAAGGTGACCGCCACGACGGCGATCAGGGTGAACCAGAGTCTTTTGTATTGTCCCATGATGGGTCTCGCTGTAATACGTGCGCCTGTCGCGATCGGATCAGGCGTGGGCCGGGGCGGCTTGCTCGGCGTTGTCGAACAGGATGTTGTTCTCGAGATGGATGTGCTCCATCAGGTCTTCCCGCAAGGTGCGCAGCCCCAGGTACAGCGCGCGCCAGGTGTTGCACGCGGCGCGGGGCAAGGTGATGTCGTTGGTCAACTCGCTGAGACGTTGCAGCGCCTGCCCGTGCTCGTCGTGCTCCATGCGCATGACCGTGATGGGGCCGCCCGCCATGCCGCCGAGCTCGCGCGCGAGCAGCGGGAACAGGACCTGCTCTTCCTTCTGCATATGGCTCTCCAGCTCCTGCTGCATGACGCACAGGTGGTCCGCCAGGCCAAGCGGGCAATCCTCGCGGTCGCCATGCACCTGCTCCACCCGGCGCGCCAGGCGGATCAGCTCGGGCAGTTGCTGCCGATGCACCTCGTGATAGCGCGCGAGGATGTGGGCGATCAGGTCGGCCGCGGACGCGCTGCCCCAGTCGCGGCCGTCGCGCTGCGCCTGGGCTTGTAGCGACAGCAGGCTTGCCTCGACGGCCTGCGCATCCAGGCCCGCGGCTTGCGCGGCCTCGCCCAGGGTCTGCTTGCCGCCGCAGCAGAAATCGAGCTGGAAATCGTGAAATACCCGGGTGGCGCCGGGAATCTGGCGGGCGAGCTGGCCCAGCGATTGTTCGCTCATGCTCATGATGTTCTCCTGTGTAAGATGTGCATCACTCACATAGCGAAACCCGTGCCCGAAAAATTAACGAAAAAAATCAAAGACTTAATTTTTTCAGGGTACTATTTACCCTTATCAAACAAGGGTGAAAACAACCCCATAGGGTTAAATTGACCATGATGGAAAATCTATTGCTGACGGATCTCGTCGCCGACCTGCCGCAGGCAGTGCGGCTGCAGCGGCTGGTCAGCAGCCTGCGTGCCCACTTCCGCTGCGGCGCCGTGGCGCTGCTGCAGCTTGAGGAGGATCAGTTGCGGCCAGTGGCAACCGACGGGCTGGTGCGCGATGCCCTCGGGCGGCGCTTC
The DNA here is from genome assembly GCF_000611145.1 of Cupriavidus sp. SK-3. Lineage (NCBI taxonomy): Bacteria > Pseudomonadati > Pseudomonadota > Betaproteobacteria > Burkholderiales > Burkholderiaceae > Cupriavidus > Cupriavidus sp. SK-3. Next base: position 79,733 of record NZ_JFJV02000060.1, read on the forward strand.
GCGGTGGGACTCCATCCACGCCTGGCCGCCATCCTGGCCAGGCGCGACGTGACCTGCTTCCACCATGACAGCGTGCTGCCCGACCCCTACGACGGGCTGATCGACGAGCGCGTGGGCGAGCCCCTGCCGGTGCACGACTGCATGGGCACCAGCCTGCATGTGGAAGGCCAGCCCTGGGGCGTGCTGACGCTCGATGCGTTGACGGTCGGCACCTTTGGCGAAGAGGCGCAGGCCGATTTGCGGCAGTTGACGGTGGTCGTCGAGGCGGCGATCCGTACCACACGGCTGGAAGCGGAGATCCGCGCGCTGCGGCTGACGCGCGGCGAAGCCCCGCAAGGCGACGCCGCCCGGGACGATGGCGAGATCATTGGCCAGAGCGAGGCGATCGGCCGCCTGCTGCATGAGCTCACGGTGGTGGCCGACTCGGAACTCCCGGTGCTGCTGCTGGGCGAAACGGGCGTGGGCAAGGAGTTGTTCGCGCACCGGCTGCACCGGCTCTCGCGGCGGCGCGCGCAACCGCTGATCCATGTCAACTGCGCCGCACTGCCGGAATCGCTGGCCGAGAGCGAGCTGTTCGGGCACGCCAGGGGTGCGTTCTCGGGCGCGGTGGGCGAAAGGCCTGGCCGTTTCGAAGCGGCCGACGGCGGCACGCTGTTCCTTGACGAGGTGGGCGAACTGCCGCTCTCGATCCAGGCCAAGCTGCTGCGCACCTTGCAGAACGGCGAGATCCAGCGCCTGGGTTCCGACCGCCCCCGCCGCGTCGACGTGCGGATCATCGCGGCCACCAACCGCAGCCTGCGCGATCACGTGCGCGACGGCTCGTTCCGCGCCGACCTGTATCACCGGCTCTCGGTCTACCCGATCCCGATTCCGCCGCTGCGCGAGCGCGGCAACGACGTCTTGCTGCTGGCCGGCCGGATGCTGGAACTCAATCGCGCCCGGCTCGGCCTGCGCAGCCTGCGCTTGTCCGGCACGGCCGAGGCCGCGCTGCGCCGCTACCCCTGGCCGGGCAACGTGCGCGAGCTGGAACACGTGATCAGCCGCGCCGCGCTCAAGACCGTCAGCCGCGGCGCGAACCGCAACGACATCATCACGCTGGAGGCGGAACTCCTCGATCTCGACGGGCTGGAGCCAGCGCCGGCCGGCGCGGCAGCTCCGCTGCCACCCGCCGGGCCGCGCGCGTTCGTGCCATCAGCCGACACCCTGCGCGAGGCGGTAGACCAATGCCAGCGGCACTGCATCGAGCAGGCACTCGCCGCGCAGGGCGGCAACTGGGCGCAGGCCGCCCGCCAGTTGGGCGTGGACGCGAGCAACCTGCACAAACTCGCGCGCCGGCTCGGCGTCAAGCCCGACGACAGGCCACAACGCATAGCGGGCTGAACGTACCCCGTCACCCGGCCTGGCGCCCTCTCCCGCGGCGCCGGGCGTGCCCCGTGCGGGCACACCCCTCCCCATCCGAACTAGCTCCACCGGCACCTGCAAATGTGCTGCCGGCGAATGGTCAATTGCGGTCGCGCTCTCTACGCTGGGAACCAATCGTCATTGTTGACACAGGAGCATGGCCATGGCCACCCAACCCTTCCCGCATGAGCCGGTGCCACCGCGCGCCTATGCGGTGCTGGTGTCCAGCACCTTCGCCTTCACCATCTGCTTTGCCATATGGATGATGTTTGCGGTGCTGGGCATTCCCATCAAGCAGCAGCTCGGCCTGTCTGAAACCCAGTTCGGCCTGCTGGCCGCCACGCCCGTGCTCAGCGGCGCGCTGGTCCGCCTGCCGCTGGGTATCTGGACCGACCGCTACGGTGGCCGCATCGTCTTCTTTGTGCTGATGCTGGCCACTGTCATCCCGATCTGGATGATCTCGCGTGCCACCACGCTCCCGCAGTTGCTTGTCCTGGGCTTGTTCGTGGGCCTCGCGGGCGGTTCTTTCTCGGTGGGCACGCCCTATGTGGCGCGCTGGTTTCCCCGCTCCCGCCAGGGCCTGGCCATGGGCATTTTCGGCGCGGGCAACTCCGGCTCGGCCCTGACCAAGTTCGTGGCACCGGCGCTGATCGTTGCCGCCGGCGGCAGCTGGACCGTGGTGCCGCGCGTGTATGCCATCGCCATGCTGGTCACGGCGGTGCTGTTCTGGGTGTTCTCGTCCAGCGATCCCGCTCACCGCGCCACGTCCTCGGCCAGCCTGCGCGACCAGCTCGCCATGCTGCGCGACCCGCGCGTGTGGCGCTACTCGCAGTATTACTCGGTGGTGTTCGGCGGCTATGTCGGCCTGTCGCTGTGGATGACCAAGTACTACATCGGCGAGTATGGCTTCGACATCAAGATTGCCGCCCTGCTGGCGGCCTGCTTCTCGCTGCCGGGCGGCGTGCTGCGCGCCATCGGCGGCTGGATCTCCGACCGCTACGGCGCGCACCGCACCACCTGGTGGGTGATGTGGGTGTGCTGGGTGGCGTTCTTCCTCCTCAGCTATCCGCAGACCGATTTCATCATCCACACGGCGCGCGGCCCGCAAGCCTTCCATATCGGCCTGTCGGCGCTGCCGTTCACCGCGCTGCTCTTTATCGTCGGCATTGCCATGGCGGTGGGCAAGGCCTCGGTGTTCAAGTTCATCGCCAACGATTTCGGCCACAACCTCGGCGCCGTCTCCGGCGTGGTGGGACTGGCCGGCGGCCTGGGCGGCTTCATCCTGCCAGTGCTGTTCGGCCTGCTGGCGGACCTGACCGGCGTGCGCAGCAGCTGCTTCATGCTGCTGTACGGCACCGTTTGCGTGAGCCTGGTGTGGATGCACTACAGCCAGCGCGGCAAGAGCGCGGGCGCCGGCCAGCGCGTGCTGGCGGCGCAGCCGGCCTGAACCGGCGCGCCGATTCCTCGATTCCCCGATTCCCCGATTCCTCCTTCCGTCACATAGGACATTGTCATGTCTAGCTCCGTACTAACCCGCTGGGAGCCCGAAAGCTCGACCTTCTGGCGCACCCAGGGCGAACGCATCGCCTACCGCAACCTGTGGATCTCGATCCTCGCGCTGATGCTCGCCTTCGCGATCTGGATGCTGTGGAGCGTGGTGGCCGTCAACCTGGACCGCGCCGGCTTCCGCTTCAGCAAGAACCAGCTGTTCTGGCTCACCGCGCTGCCCGCGCTCTCGGGCGCCACGCTGCGCATCTTCTACGCATTCCTGGTGCCGATCTTCGGCGGCCGGCGGTTCACGGCCATCTCCACCGCCACGCTGCTGGTGCCGGCGCTGGGCATGGGGTTCGCGCTGCGCGACCCGACCACGAGCTATCCCACCTTGCTGGTGCTGGCCTTGCTGTGCGGATTCGGCGGCGCCAACTTCAGCTCCTCGATGTCCAACATCAGCTTCTTCTTCCCCAAGGCCAAGAAGGGCCTGGCGACGGGGCTCAATGCCGGCATCGGCAACCTGGGCGTGTCGGTGGTGCAGTTCCTCACCCCGCTGGTGGTTTCCGTGGGGCTGTTCGGCGCCTTTGGCGGCGAAGCACAGACCTACCAGGCCGGCGAGGTGAGCAAGAGCCTGTGGCTGCAGAACGCCGGTTTTATCTGGGTGCCGTTCATCCTGGCCGCGACGCTTGCCGCGTGGTTCGGCATGAATGACATCGCCGATGCGCGCGCCTCGTTCGCCGACCAGGCGGTGATCTTCAAGCGCAAGCACAACTGGCTGATGTGCTGGCTGTACGTGGGTACCTTCGGCTCGTTCATCGGCTTCTCGGCCGGGTTCGCGCTGCTCACCAAGTCGCAGTTTCCCGGGGTCAACCCCACCGCCTATGCCTTCCTCGGGCCGCTGGTGGGCGCGCTGATGCGGCCCGTGGGCGGCTGGGTATCGGACAAGCTGGGCGGGGCACGGGTCACGCTGTGGAGCTTCGTGGCCATGATTGCCGCCGTGTTCGGCGTGCTGGCCACGCTGCCGCATGACGGCGCCGGCGGCAGCTTCCAGGGCTTCCTGGCCGCGTTCGTGGTGCTGTTCGCGCTGACCGGCATCGGCAACGGCTCGACCTTCCGCATGATCCCGGTGATCTTCCTGACCGAGCGCCAGCGCGCCGCGCGCGGCAAGGACGAGGCGGCGCAAAAGCAGGCGCTGCTGGACGCCGGCAAGGAATCGGCCGCGGTGCTGGGCTTTTCCGGCGCCATCGGGGCCTACGGCGGCTTCTTCATTCCCAAGAGCTTCGGCACCTCGCTGGAGCTGACCGGCTCGGCGGACGCGGCGCTTTACTGTTTCGTGGCCTTCTACGTGAGCTGCGTGCTGGTGACCTGGTGGTATTACGCACGCAAGAACGCGCCCATGCCCTGCTGAACGGCGCCGGCCGGCCTAGTTCTTCCGAACTAGGCGGCCGCGGCCGAACTAGCCCGAGCGCATCGCACGCTACTCCTCCACCAGCGAATGGGCACGGCAGGGCCCTGCCCATAAGCTTGCAACATCCCTGGACCGGTTGCCCGACGGTCAGCAAAAGCACTCGCGGAGAACAACAATGAGTCATTTTCTGGATCGACTGAAATTCATGTCACGCGTCAAGTCCACCTTCGCGGGTGGACACGGCGCCGTGGTGGACGAGGACCGCCGGTGGGAGAACGGCTACCGCAACCGCTGGCAGCACGACAAGATCGTGCGTTCCACCCACGGCGTGAACTGCACGGGTTCGTGCTCCTGGAAGGTCTACGTCAAGAACGGACTGATCACCTGGGAAACGCAGCAGACCGACTATCCGCGCACCCGGCCCGACCTGCCCAACCACGAGCCGCGCGGCTGCCCGCGCGGCGCCTCCTACAGCTGGTACGTCTACTCGGCGCAACGCGTGAAGTACCCGATGATCCGCGGCCGGTTGATGGAGATGTGGCGCGAAGCCCGCAAGACCATGGACCCCGTGGCCGCCTGGGCCTCCATCAGCCAGGACCCGGTCAAGGCACAGCGCTACAAGAGCGTGCGCGGCCAGGGCGGCTTCGTGCGGGCCGACTGGGACACCGCCACCGAGATCATCGCGGCAGCCAACGCCTTTACCATCAAGCGCTTCGGCCCGGACCGCGTGGTCGGCTTCTCGCCGATTCCCGCCATGTCGATGGTGTCCTACGCCGCCGGGGCACGCTACCTGAGCCTGCTGGGCGGGGTCTGCCTGTCCTTCTATGACTGGTACTGCGACCTGCCGCCGGCCAGCCCGCAAGTCTGGGGCGAACAGACCGACGTGCCGGAATCGGCCGACTGGTACAACTCCACCTACCTGATGGTATGGGGTTCCAACGTGCCGCAGACGCGCACCCCGGACGCGCACTTCTACACCGAAGTCCGCTACAAGGGCACCAAGACCGTGGCGGTGTCTTCCGACTTCGGCGAGATGGTCAAGTTCGGCGATATCTGGCTGGCGCCCACGCAAGGCACGGACGCCGCCCTGGCCATGGCCATGGGCCATGTGGTGCTGAAGGAATTCCACCTGAGCGGACGCTCCGCCTATTTCCGCGACTACATCAAGCAGTACACCGACATGCCCATGCTGGTGCTGCTGCGCGACAACGGCGGCACGCTGGTCCCCGACCACTTCCTGCGCGCCTCCCACCTGGCCGGCGCCCGCGGCGAGGCCAACAACCCGGAATGGAAGACGCTGGTGCTCGACAGCGCCAGCGGCGACTTCGCGGTACCCAACGGCACCATCGGCTTTCGCTGGGGCGAGGCCGCGCACAACGACGGCGAGAAGGTAGGCCGCTGGAACCTGGAAATGAAAGACGGCGGCAGCGGCCGCGCGCTGGACCCCCTGCTCTCGCTGATGGCGGCGGATCACGAGGTGGCGGAAGTCGGCTTCCCGTATTTCGGCGCGGAGCACGACGCCCTGCTCAAGCGCCGCGTGCCCGCCAGGCGCATCACGCTGGCGGACGGCAGCAGCGCGCTGGTGGCCACCGTCTATGACCTGCAGATGGCCAACTACGGCGTGGACCAGGGCCTGGGCGGCGACAACGTGGCCACCTCCTTCGACGACGATGTGCCCTACACACCGGCCTGGCAGGAGAAGCACACCACGGTGCCGCGCCACCTTGTAATCCAGGTGGCACGCGAGTTCGCCGACAACGCCGACCGCACCCAGGGCAAGAGCATGGTAATCGTCGGCGCCGCGCTCAACCACTGGTACCACAACGACATGATCTACCGCGGCATCATCAACCTGCTGATGATGTGCGGCTGCGTGGGCAAGAGCGGCGGCGGCTGGGCGCACTATGTGGGCCAGGAAAAGCTGCGCCCGCAATTCGGCTGGGCGCCGCTGGCCTTCGGCCTGGACTGGTCGCGCCCGCCGCGCCAGATGAACGGCACCTCGTTCTTCTACAGCCACACCAGCCAGTGGCGCCACGAAAAGCTCGCCGTGGACGAGATCCTTGCCCCGACCGCCGACAAGGCCAAGTACGAGAACCTCTCGCTGCTGGACCTGAACGCCCGCTCGGAGCGCATGGGCTGGCTGCCTTCGGCGCCGCAGCTGAGCAGCAATCCGCTCGATGTCGCCGACGCGGCCGCGGCGGCAGGCAAGGACCCTGTCGCCTATACGGTCGAACAACTGAAGTCCGGCGGGCTGCAGTTCGCCTGCGACGACCCCGACAACCCGGAGAACTTCCCGCGCAACATGTTCGTCTGGCGTTCGAACATCCTGGGCAGCTCGGGCAAGGGACACGAGTATTTCCTCAAGTACCTGCTCGGCACCCAGAACGCCGTGTTCGGCGACGAGGCCGATGCCATCACGCCGAGCGAGGTGAAGGTGCGCCCCGCCGCCGAAGGCAAGCTCGACCTGCTGACCGTGCTTGATTTCCGCATGAGCACCACCTGCCTGTACGGCGATATCGTGCTGCCCACCGCGACCTGGTACGAGAAGGACGATCTCAACACCTCCGACATGCATCCCTTCATCCATCCCTTGTCGGAAGCGGTGCAGCCGCTGTGGGAGAGCCGCACGGACTGGGAGATCTACAAGGCGATCGCCAGGAAATTCAGCGAGATCGGCGGCGCCCACCTGGGCACCCGCAAGGACCTGGTCTGCAGCCCCTTGCTGCATGACACGCCGGGCGAACTGGCCCAGCCATTCGAGCCGAAGGACTGGAAGCGCGGCGAGTGCGAGCTGATTCCCGGCAAGACCGCGCCGTCGATGACCGTGGTCGAGCGCAACTATGCCGACATCTACAAGAAGTTCACCTCGATCGGACCGCTGCTCGACAAGCACGGCAACGGCGGCAAGGGCATCAACTGGGATACCCGCCACGAAGTCAAGGAAATCGGCGCGCTCAGCAAGACCGTGGACGAACCCGGCGTGAGCCAGGGCCGGCCGCGCCTGGATACCGCGATCGACGCCGCCGAGATGATCCTGACCTTCGCGCCGGAAACCAACGGGCATGTCGCGGTAAAGGCATGGGAAGCGCTGTCGGCCATCACCGGGCGGGATCACACCCACCTGGCCGCCGGACGCGAGCACGACAAGATCCGCTTCCGCGACGTCCAGGTGCAGCCGCGCAAGATCATCTCCGCGCCGACCTGGTCCGGGCTGGAATCCGAGGAAGTCAGCTACAACGCCGGCTATACCAATGTGCACGAGCTGATTCCCTGGCGCACCCTGACCGGCCGCCAGCAGTTCTACCAGGACCATCGCTGGATGCTGGATTTTGGCGAGGGCAACTGCGTCTACAAGCCGGCCATCGACACCAAGACCACCGCGCCGATGCTCGGCGCCAGGCCCAACGGCAACACCGAGCTGGTGCTGAACTGGATCACGCCGCACCAGAAGTGGGGCATCCACTCCACCTACTCGGACAACCTGCGCATGCTCACGCTGTCGCGCGGCGGACCGCACGTCTGGATCTCCGAAACCGAGGCCAAGGCCAGCGGCATCCGGGACAACGACTGGGTGGAAGTCTTCAACGTCAACGGCACGCTGACCGCGCGGGTCGTGGTCTCGCAGCGGGTTCCCAAGGGGATGTGCCTGATGTACCACGCCCAGGAGAAGATCGTGAACGTGCCCGGCGCCGAAACCAGCGGCATGCGCGGCGGCATCCATAACTCGGTGACCCGCACGGTGACCAAGCCCACGCACATGATCGGCGGCTACGCGCAACTGGCCTACGGTTTCAACTACTACGGCACCGTCGGCAGCAACCGCGACGAGTTCGTGATCCTGCGCAAGATGAACAAGGTGGACTGGCTGGAAGGCCCGCTGGTGGAAAAACAAGCGAAGGAAGGAGCTGAGCAATGAAAATCCGCGCCCAGGTAGCCATGGTCCTGAACCTGGACAAATGCATTGGCTGCCATACCTGCTCGATTACCTGCAAGAACGTGTGGACCAGCCGCGACGGCGTGGAATACGCCTGGTTCAACAACGTCGAGACCAAGCCCGGCATCGGGTATCCCAAGGAATGGGAGAACCAGCACAAGTGGCACGGCGGCTGGGTGCGCAATGCCGCCGGCAAGCTCGAGCCGCGCCAGGGCAGCAAGCTCGGCATTCTGGCGAAGCTGTTCACCAACCCCAACCTGCCGCAGATCGACGAATACTACGAGCCGTTCACCTACGACTACGAGCATCTGCAAAAGGCGCCGCTGGTGCAGACGCCCCCCACCGCTCGCCCGGTATCGGTACTGACCGGCAAGAAGATGGACAAGATCGAATGGGGACCGAACTGGGAGGATGACCTGGGCGGCGAGTTCAGCGCGCGCAGCAAGGACAAGCTGTTCGAAGACGTGCAGAAGGAGATGTACTCGACCTTCGAGAACACCTTCATGATGTACCTGCCGCGCCTGTGCGAGCATTGCCTGAACCCGACCTGTGTGGCCTCCTGCCCGTCCGGCTCGATCTACAAGCGCGAGGACGACGGCATCGTGCTGGTCGACCAGGACAAATGCCGCGGCTGGCGCATGTGCATCTCCGGGTGCCCGTACAAGAAGATCTACTACAACTGGCAAAGCGGCAAGGCCGAGAAATGCCTGTTCTGCTATCCGCGCATCGAAGCGGGCCAGCCTACCGTCTGCGCGGAAACCTGCGTCGGCCGGATCCGCTACCTGGGCGTGATGCTGTATGACGCCGACCGCATCCAGGAAGCCGCCTCGGTGGAGAACACGCAGGATCTCTACCAGTCGCAGCTGGACATCTTCCTCGATCCGCACGATCCGGCCGTCCAGGCCGAAGCGCTGCGCCAGGGCATCCCGCAAACCTGGCTGGACGCCGCGCGCAAGTCGCCGGTCTACAAGATGGCCTGCGAATGGAAGGTGGCCTTCCCGCTGCACCCCGAGTACCGCACGCTGCCGATGGTGTGGTACATCCCGCCGCTGTCGCCGATCCAGTCGGCCGCCGAGGCCGGCCACATGGGCATGAACGGCGTGATTCCGGACGTGAAGAGCCTGCGCATCCCGGTCAAGTACCTGGCCAACCTGCTGACCGCGGGAGAAGTCGCGCCGGTGCTCAAAGCGCTGGAACGCATGCTGGCCATGCGCGCCTACAAGCGCTCGGAAGTGGTGGACGACGTGCAGGACCTGGCTGTGCTGGAACAGGTCGGCCTTACGCCGGCGCAAGTGGAGGACATGTACCAGATCATGGCAATCGCCAACTACGAGGATCGCTTCGTGATCCCTTCCTCGCACAAGGAAATGGTGGAGGACAGCTTTAACGACAAGGCCAGCTGCGGCTTCACCTTCGGCAACGGCTGCTCGGGCGGAACCTCGGACGGCTCCCTGTTCGGCAAGAAGCCGCAAGGCAGCGTGATGTTCGCGGACATGCCGAAATCGCGCAAGAAAGCCATGGCGACATGACCGGCGCATGACTTTCCGCCCCGCATCCGTTGGCAAACGGGTGCGGCCGGCATCCGCATTTTTGCCATCTATACAAAACGGGAGCCTACCCATGCCGCTTTACCCCATCCTTAGCGCCCTGCTGTGCTACCCCGAGCAGGACCTTCTCGACGCCATGCCCGAAATCGACGCCGCGCTGGCCGAGTGGCCGCAGGCGCAAGCCACGCTGGCACCGCTGGGCGATCTGTTGAAGACGAACACGCTGATCGAGCTCCAGGAGAACTACGTCGCCACCTTCGACCGCAACCCCGCCCACTCGCTGCACCTGTTCGAACACGTGCACGGTGAAAGCCGGGATCGCGGCCAGGCCATGGTCGACCTGATCGACGAATACCGCCGCGAGGGCTTCGAGCCCGCCGAGGCGGAGCTGCCCGACTACGTGCCGCTGTTCCTGGAGTTCCTGGGCGCGCTGGTGGCGGACGGCAAGGACGCACATGCCGAACAACTGCTGGGCGACGCCATCCACGTGCTCGCCGCGGTCGGCGACCGGCTGGCGCGCAACGAGAGCCCGTATGCCGCGGTGTTCGCCGTGTTGCGCACGCTCACGGACGTGCAGCCACAAGCCCAGACCGAGCCACCGGTGCGCGACATGGACGAAGCGCTGGAGACCTTCGGCCCCGGCGCGGACGGCGTGGAGCCGCTGCTCGCGCCGCGCCCCTCGGGCGACCAGCCCGTGCACTTCTACGCCCGTGGAACGACGCCAACCCGCACGCCGACCCGCACACCAACCCGCACGCCCATGCCCAACGCTTGCTGAGGCAACGACCATGAACCTGCTCAATCAATTCCTCTACGGCATCTATCCGTACATCGCCCTGGTCGTCTTCCTGTTCGGCAGCCTGGCGCGCTTCGAGCGCGAACAGTACGGCTGGAAGAGCGACAGCTCGCAGCTGCTGCATCGGGGCAACCTGCGCGTCGGCAGCATCCTCTTCCACGTCGGCATCATCGGGCTGTTCTTCGGCCATCTGGCGGGCCTGCTGACGCCGGTGGCGGTCTGGGACGCACTGGGCGTCTCGCATGGCTTCAAGCAAGGCGTGGCCATGGCGGCCGGCGGCCTGATGGGCACCATGTGCCTGTCCGGCCTGCTGATCCTGCTCCACCGCCGCTTCGCCAATGCCCGCGTGTCCGCGGTCACGCGCACCGGCGACAAGGTGCTGCTGCTGTGGATCCTGGTGACCTTGCTGCTGGGCCTTTCCACCATCTTTGAATCGTCCCGCCATATGGACGGCCACATGATGGTGCAGCTCATGACCTGGGCCCAGCACATCGTCACCCTGCGCGGGGACGCAGCCGGCTATATCGCCGACGCGCCGCTGCTGTTCAAGCTCCATCTGTTCATGGGGATCTCGCTGTTCGTCATCTTCCCCTTCACCCGGCTGGTGCACGTGTGGAGCGGCTTTGGATCCATCGGCTACCTTGGCCGCGCCTGGCAGCTGGTCCGCAGCCGCTAACGCCCACCGATCCGCCCACCCACC